>JBJTQD010000075.1:0-5929 GCA_046075445.1 Planctomycetota bacterium | reverse complement strand
TTCATCGAAACGATCACGGCGGCAAGGGAGCTTTGCGCGCAGGGAAAAGGTCAAGAACTGATGCGAATTCAGTTTCCGTTTCCCACGCTGATGGCGGCTCAGGCCTACGTCGACAAATACGGTCCGGACAACCGCTTTGATTGGCTGGGGTATCTTTCGATGATCGAGCTGCCGAGTTTGGTTCTTTTCGGAGAACTGGAACTAAATGAGAATCCGGCTTTTGAAGGGCTGCGGGAAGAACTGCAGCAGAAACTTCACGGTCACCGGGCAATCACTTGGGAAGAAGTGCCACGAGCCGATCACTTCTATTCGGCCACCGTACTCGCCGCTTGCGATCGGCTGGTCAGCTGGATCAATCGCACGTTTTGAACAGCGTTATGGGAAGGGGGTGAGCTTGGCGTCTTGCGCCGGGCGACACGCGTTCGCTGAGTCAACAAAAAAAGTCACGTCATGCCGCTCCATCGTCATGACGTGACTTCTATCCTGTCACGAGACTTTCCGTGTCCCGTCCTCCCGGTTAGGGTAGTCCTTAAAGGTATCGGACTGGTCCCGGCCGCTTTGCCACCGAAACCTTTCTGTTCGGGCGAAAATCGAAAAGAAGTCAAATCCAAAGCGCGGAATAACCGGACAAAAGCGACTACTTGCCCCCGCGATTCGTTCAAACCGTCAAAGTTTCACAAAGCCTTTTTGCACGCTAGCGAACGTTGTTGGTTTGTGAGGCTGATTGCTGCTCTGCAGGGGGAATGCGAGAATTTGAAAAAGGCGAGCTGGCAGCCCAAGTTTGCAGAGCAGTTGCCCCCAACTGCTCAGTGGCCCGGTCCCGGCCACATTCAGGGTTCCAAACGATTGGGGACAATCGTTCTACGATCGCGCATCGGCACCACAGCTGCGAAAACGGAGTTTCCTTCATGCTCGAGTCCGGCGACTTTCAAACGTTTGGTCCGTCGTTTCTGGCGGATCAAACGCGCGGCGAGTTGCAGTGGTGCGAACTGCCCGGGGAGCGTGAAGAAGCCCGCCGGCTGGTACGGCAGTCATGCCCGTCATCGCCTGGCGTTTATGGTTGGCTCAATAGTGAACGCCAGTTGATTTACGTCGGCAAAGCGAAGAGTTTGCGGAACCGGATTTTGGGATATCTGGCTCGGACTCCGGCCGACCCGAAGATGGCGCGAATCCGCCGTGGCTCGGCGACTTTGGTCTGGGAGCCGATCGCTGATGAGCTGCTGGCGCTGCTGCGAGAACAGGAGCTGATTCATCGCTGGCGTCCGGAGTTTAATTCGCAAGGCCAGCCGACTCGTCGCCAGCCCGCGTTTGTCTGCATCAGCGACTCAGCCGCGCCGCATGCTTTGCTGGCCAAGCGACTGGGTAACACATCGTATCAATTTGCCTTCGGTCCAATCGCGGGGACGAAGCATCTCAGCGAAGCGGTGCACGCGGTCAACTACGCGTTTGGACTGCGAGATTGCGCTGACAAGACTGGCTTTGAGTTCGGCAACCAGTTGCGGCTGTTTGATGAGGAAAATCGAGCTGCTTGTCTGCGGTTCGAACTGGGCAGTTGCCCCGGGCCTTGCGCCGCGCTGTGCACTAAGCAGATTTATCAGGAACGGGTAGAGCGAGCGGTGCAGTTCTTGCGAGAAGGCGCGGACGATTTCCTAAAAAGTTTGGAAGCGAGGATGGTCCGGGCCGCCGAGCATCGACAGTATGAGCGGGCTGCGATGCTGCGAGACCAAATGGAAAGCCTTTCGCGGCTGGAGCGGCAACTGAAACGACTGCGGGTCGCCGAGCGCACGATCAACGGAATCCTGCCGGTGGTCGTCAACCGCGGCCGACACGTTTGGCTGGCTTTTCGCAGCGGACGATTGGTCAGCAGCATTGTCCAGCCGCGCAGCCACCAGCAAGCTTGCCGAGCGATGACTGAATTGGTGCGTTGGGAGCGAGAGGCGATTCCGCCAGCTCGGGAGATTCTCGATATTAACTTGCAGTTGATTGTCGCGGCTTGGTTTCGCAAGCATCCATCTCGGTTGGATGAGCTGCGGAGCTTTGCGTCGATCCAGCGCGAGTGTGAGGAACTGCAGCGGCGATACCAGCCCCGAAGCCAGGCGGCGCTGGTGGCTGAGCCGACTGCGGACTTTCGTTAACGGCATGGTTAATCGCGTATTTCTCAGAAAATCCGGCGCCGTTTGGCCCGATTTGCCCGCCGGCAGCCGTTTTCGCGATTTAATTTACGCCCGCGCCGCCGTAAACTTGAACGAGTCGGTTCGAGCTTTTTGACCTGTTCCTGAAAGGGGAACGTGAATGAGCAATCTGCGTATTAGCTGTCCGCGATGCCATGCCAGCCTGCATGTGAATCGCCATCAAGAGCAATCCGGTCATCTGGGATGCACGCACTGCGGCCAGTTGATTCGACTGGCTCCCTCGCATCAGTCATCGATGCCGACGATGTCAACGCCGATGGTGGCTCCGGCTTTTCAGCAAGGCGCTTACTGGAATCAGTCGCCGCAAACTCGCAAGCAGTCGAACAATGCCTTGTGGGCAGTTGCGGTCGCATCGCTTGGTTTGTTCCTCACTGTCTTGACGCTCTGCGTGACGCTTCTACTCTGGCAACAGCAGCAGAAGAATCAACCTGCCAATCAGGTTGCTCGTCAGGAAGGCAATGGATTTGTCGCGCAGCAACCGGACGCGGCTCCTGCTCAGCCGGTCGTGGAGGAGCAGCCCGAGGTTGCGGCAGATCAGCCGGTCCGCGAAACACCTCCTCCGGGCGTAAAACCAGCGGGTGAAGATCCGTTGGGTCGCAATCGTAATGAGGTTGCTCAAAACGCTCCGCCAACTCCTCGAGCAGTCGCGCCTGAACAACCGCAACCACCACCTCGCAGACCTCAGCCATTCGCGGCGAATCGTCCGACCGCCCCGCCTCCGCCTGAACTAGAACCGCTTGAGGGACCGCCGGTAGAGCGTCCTCTGCCGAGTGTAAAGATTAATTGAGAGCCGATTGAACTGAAGTTGTTCTATCAGCGGCTGACTTGAAGGGTCCGCTGAATTTAGAAAGCCGAGCAATTTTTCAGAAGCCAACAAAAAAGCCTGCTCTCAGCTGTAACTCGCTGAGAGCAGGCTTTGTTTTTTTCCAAGTCGAAATTCCGCAGCGACTTGGCTTCCTCGGCGATGGGCTTGCCCCTATCGCACGTCACTGGAGAGCTTAGCCTCCACCGCCGCCGCGACGGCGTTCTTGCTGTTGCTGTTGGCGCTGCATGTCACGCTGCTGGCGTTCCATTTCGCGTTGTTGGCGAGCGGCGGATTCTTGGGCCTGCTGTTGCTGTTGCCGCATTTGGTCTTGCTGCTGGCGAGCTTGTCGCTGCTGCATATCCTGCTGCTGGCGGTAGGCCCGCTCTTGGGCTTCCTGCTGGCGTCGCATGGCCATTTCGGCGTTGCGTTGCTGGTCAACTGCTTGGCGAGCGGCTTGCTCCGAGGCACGCCGCTGCTGCATTTCCATATCCCGCTGAGCACGCTGCTGGTCGGACGCCTGTCGAGCCGCTTGTTCCGAAGCCCGTCGCTGCTGCATCTCCAATTCCCGCTGTTGGCGCTGCTGCTGTTCGGCAGCTTGGCGTGCGGTGCGATCCAAGTCGCGAGAAGCGTTGCCCGGCTGGCCAACGACTGGGCTGCCGCCAGGGATTTGGCGGTCCCCAACGATTGGCGAGCCATTTCGGCTGGCCCGTTGTTGGCGCTCCTGCTCGCGAGCTGCGGCTTCCTGTTGGCGAGCCGCATCTCGAGCCGCTTCGCGCTGGGCCGTTGCATCCCGTTGAGCTTGCTGCCGAGCGTCATTCGCTTGGCGACGTTGATCCGGAGTCAGCTTGCCAGGTTGGCTTTCGACGCCGCCGGCAATTTCGCTGCCAGATTGGGATTCGCGCGAGACCGGACCGCGATTTGCCCGAGGTTTATTTGCATCGGCAGGGCTGGGAAGCTTCTCTCCGCCGGCAACTGCGTCCGACTTTTCAGTGCGTTTCAGCACCGGCGGGTTATCGGTCGCGAGTTTCTCCTGATTTCGAGAATCGCGACGAGCTGCGTTGGCCGCTTCAGTTGCTGCGCGACGTTCCTCTGTCCGAGCGGTACGCTCATCCTTTTCCTGCTGACGCTTTAGCTCTGCAGCAGCGCGTTCAGCGGCAAGTTGCTGCTGTCGCTCGACCTTGGGCAGAGCCAGCTTGTCAGGTCTGGACTTCTCTCCCGGGTTCTCGCCGGCAACTTTCAGCACGGGATCAACTTGGTCATTGCCCTTGGCCAATTCGCGTTCGGCTTGGCGTTCGGCAGCTTTACGCTCGCGGGCGATGGTTTGGATCGGCTCGGTTCGCTTTTGGTAATCGCGGCGTTCGTCATCCGCGAGTTGGCGGAAAGCGTCCCGGCCGTCAGCTTTGCGAGCTGTCGTCTTGACGCGTCGTTCGAGCGTATCAGCAATGACCACTGGCTGAGGAGCCGGTTGGCCGTTGATCACCGTCTTTTGGTTGATGATGTTGATATTCACGTTGAACAATGCGGGCGGACGGTAGGCGATGTTTTGGAAACAGTAGTCGTACTGATTTCTTGCCCAGCCAACGACGCCCATATTGTTGTAACGCACGCTGGAGTGACTGTAGTAGACAAAGAACGGGTCGTAGCAACGGCCGAAGCCAACATTGACGCCGATTTGCGACCAAGCGCAGAATCCGCCTCCGCCCACGTAGCGGTTGTCGTACCAGTCTCCGAAGTAGTAGCTACGGCAGTTCCGACGAATAAACAGGTGCGGCAACAAATCGAAATTCGTATTGATGACGCAGCTTGGCGTGTAGTAGTAGTCGAAGTCGTTGTAAATCGGTCGGTTGTAATAGACCGGTGCGAAAACCACGCCGCGACAATCAAACAAACGGTCCCAGTAACCAGCGCGGAAGACACAACCGCGAGGCGTCCAGACATAGCTCGGTGGAACCCAGACCCAATTCTCAACGCGAGGCATCCAGCAACCAGGTTGCCAGACGTAATCGTTCTGCTGGTAAACCCAGTTACCGGGAGCGTAAAAGTGAGAAGTCGAGGGAGCAGGCGTTGAAGGCCCGTTGTCGAGGCTTTCCGGAGGAGCAGGGAGGTACTCGATCTCTTCGACCTCGTCGTCCATCCAGAAACCATTGACCCAGCGGAATCCGCCTTCGACAGTTTCCCAGTAGCCGGGAACCCAACGTTGTCCGGGCGGGATGTCTCGCCAGATGCCGCTGATCCAGAGATAGTTTTCGCGGTCTTCGTCCCAAGCCCAGTAGCCAGGGATCCACTCGACGTTTTCGCCTTCGGGCTGATACTTCGGCGGCAGTTCTTTGACCGCTTCCGGCGGTTGGCGTGTGACGACTGAATTCGGCGTCGGTGAGTCCTGCTGGACTTCAGCAAACGCTTCATGCAGCGGGCCTTTGGTCAACAGGTCGAGGTCTTCCTGCGACTGCTCCGCGCCGGGAGCTGGCGACTTTATTCCGGCGGCCTCCGGCAGGTTGTTTGTGGGGGAGTTCAGCTGGGTCTCAGCTTGGGTTCGCTGCAGAACAGATTGTTCCTGAGCAGCGAGGCTGGAGACTGCCAGCGACGAGAACGCGACACAGAGTGTCATCGAACCGATACGAGCTGTCATCATTTTGAGCATGGTTTCCATCCTTCCTAGAGGCAGCAGACGCCAGAAAAGCCCTCGAATTACGGCATGATTCGCTGGGCGGCTTTGCTGGCAGACTTATTAATGCAATCTCCGTGCCATCCGTTTTTTCGGCCTGCCGCGCGGCGGTTCTTGGTCGCTGTGGCGGTCAGGCTGATGGTAGGGAGGATGCGGAAGAGGCAGGGGGCTGGAAGAACCATGGGACTCAAGGGACTCAAGGGAAAGCCGGTCAGCAGGCAAGACTCAGGGACTCCGAAGAATCTCGGGATGGGCGTCTTGGCGGGG
>JBJTQD010000074.1:0-1411 GCA_046075445.1 Planctomycetota bacterium | reverse complement strand
GCTGGAACGGCCATTGGCACGTCGATGCTCGACGCCCGTCGTGTGCTGCTGGAACAGCCCGAAGGTGATCGGATGGTGATTGTCGTGACCGATGGCGTCAGCCCTGACTTGATGGGCGGAAATGACGTCGAGATTGGCAGGGAGATGGCTGAAGCTCAAATCGTCGTTTACGGCATCCACGTTGCCGAAGGTGACCCACCCGACGAGGTGTTGCGGCTCGCTGCAAAGACCGGCGGAGATGTGTTTGCAGCCGACGACCAAGCGGGACTCGAAGAGGTTTTCGCAAAAATCGATTCGATGCAAAAAGCAGCGATCGAAAGAACGGTCGCGGAGCAACAGGACCACTTCCAGCCCTACGCTGCGTTGGGGTTGCTCCTGCTGCTGGCTTGGCTGATTGCCTCCTTTGGCTGGAGGTACACGCCATGGTAGTCGCGATCGTGACGGCCACAGCCTGTGCACTGAGCCTGCTCGCAGAATGGCTGCACTGGCGGCGCACGAGGCGATTGGCTGGGCTTGCCTTTGGACCGAGCCGAAGTCCCTCTTTACTGGGACGACTCTCGCCCTTGCTGCGAGTTGCCGCGCAGACGGCTCTCGCGTGGGGGCTGGCCACCTTGATGACTCTCGTTCCGCAGACGGTTGGTGGTGCCGACGTCAATCCGCAACAACCGCGGCATGTGGTGATTCTGCTAGATGTGTCACCGAGTATGCGGTTGCAAGACGCGGGAAATGACCGACAACTTGTACGGATGCAGCGGGCGAGAGAGTTGATCGAATCGCTTTTCGATCGAGTGCCCATCCAACAGTATCGATTGAGCGTGATCGCTTTTTATGACAAGGCGATTCCAGTGGTCGTTGACACCAAAGATATCGAAGTCGTGAAGAACTGCTTCACCGACATCCCGCTGCACTATGCCTTCAAAGGAAAGCAAACCAACCTATTCGCGGGCTTGGAAGCAGCAGCGAACTTGGCTCGCCCCTGGAACCCTGAAAGTACGATCCTGATCGTCGTGACAGATGGTGACACGGTACCGGCCACAGGGATGCCGAAACTACCTGCTTCAATCGCGCGCACACTACTGGTCGGGATCGGCGACCCGATCTCGGGAAAATTCATTGACGGGCGGCAGTCCCGGCAGGATGTTTCCACGCTGCGGCAAGTCGCAAATCGAATCGGTGGAGAATTTCATAACGGCAACGAACAGCATATCTCGACAGCCGCCATTCAAAGACTGACCGCGCAAACTGGCAAGAAAGGCCTTCGCGAGTTAACGCTGCGGGACTATGCTCTGCTCACCGTGATCGCTGGCGGCGCGGTATTGGCCCTGCTGCCACTTAGCCTGCATTATCTCGGAACGCGTTGGCAACCCGGCAAGGAAGTCGCATTGGCTACTCGGCGGTGAGTCGCGTAAAA
>JBJTQD010000073.1:0-883 GCA_046075445.1 Planctomycetota bacterium | reverse complement strand
CACCTTCGGGGACAAACCGAATCGAAATCGAGTTCACGCAGTGCCGTGTGTTCTTCTCAGTGAATCGCTCACCCTCGAACACGTGTCCCAAGTGCCCGCCGCAATTCCGACAGAGAATTTCGACCCGATAGCCATCAGCGTCCGTCTCACGGCGAACAGCACCGGGGATTTCATCGTCGAAACTTGGCCAGCCGCACTCGCTGTTGAACTTGTCGTTGGAGTGATACAGCGGAGCGTTGCATTGGCGACAGATGTAGGTCCCGGGCTTCTTGTTGTCGGTGTATTCGCCCGTGAAAGCTCTTTCCGTACCCTTCTCGAGGATGACATACTTTTCCTTGGCCTTCAGTTCGTTGTACTTCTTCGCCGCGCCCTTACTTTCCACTTTCGCCTCTCCCGCTTCGAAATAAAGTTGTGACACCAGCCCTTCTCGAGTCGTCAAACCGGTATCGGCTGACATCTTTTCCAGCTCCGCGCGAAGTTCGTCGCCTGCTTTCCCCCGCCGCTGGGCAACGGGTAATTTCAACAGTTGCTGCAGAGTCTCCGAGTACTGCTGGTTACTGAGCAGCTTCTGCATCCCCCGCAGTCCGCTGAGCCATTGCTCCTTTTGGTCTGCAGCAATCTTCGCAAGCTCAGCATCTTCGGCGCGAGCGGTGAAGTCCCAAACGGGACGGTAGCTTGCCGGCCAAGACGGTTGCCACTTGTCAATTGACTGAATCAATTCCGCCAGTTGGGCTGGGTCGAGCAGCAGCTGTGGGTAAGTGTTGCGAGCCAAGGTCACAGAGATCGAATCAGAAAAACCAACGGGCTGCTCGCCTTTTGCTGCTTTGGCCTTGGCTTCCTTCTTAGGGAAGCCGAGCAAGTCGATCTTGCGACGCAGCTCGGC
>JBJTQD010000072.1:0-18823 GCA_046075445.1 Planctomycetota bacterium | reverse complement strand
CTTCTTCCTCTTCTTCTTCGAATTCGTCGCTGTCGCTCTCTTCCAGTTCATCGTCGACGTAGTCGTCTTCGTCTTCTTCAGGCAGTGGTTGCTTGCTGGTTGATTTGGAAGACTTCGACTTGCCAGCCGCTTTCTTGGCGGTTGAGGCGGCGAGCTTGGTGACGCGGCAGGGCGATGGTGCCAGTTTCGGGGCTGCGTCTTGCTCGTCATCATCGGACTCCGCAGCACTGCCTGAGCCGGCCTGCATCTGTTGCCACTGGTCGAGGGACATGATCACTTCGCGGCTCTTGGAACCGTTGTAGGTGCCGACGATTCCATCTTGTTCCATGAAGTCGATCAAGCGTGCGGCTCGTCCGTAGCCGATACCCAGAGCGCGCTGGAGCAGTGAAACCGACCCGCGACCCTCGCGAATCACGACATCGACTGCTTGAGCGTACATGTCGTCACGGTTGGGCAAACCGCCCGGCCCGCCTTCTTCGCCTTCCTTCGCCTGGACCTTGATGTGCATTAGCTCGTGTACAAAGTTTTGCTCGCCGGTGCTGACCGACTCGGTCACGGAATCAATTTCCTCATCGGTGAGGTAAGTGCCTTGTCCGCGGAGCAGGTTGCTAGTGCCCGGCCAAAGGAAGAGCATGTCACCGTTGCCTAGAAGTTTGTCGGCGCCCATTGCATCGAGCACAACGCGGCTGTCCATCTTGCTGGCGACTTGGAACGCGATTCGCGCGGGCAAGTTGGACTTGATCAAGCCAGTGATGACATCGACCGTAGGTTTCTGGGTGGCGAGGATGAGGTGAATACCGACCGCACGGCTCTTTTGGGCCAGCCGAATGATATGCTGCTCAACTTCCTTTCCACAGGTCATCATCAAATCAGCCATTTCGTCGGCGACAATCACGATGAAGGGGAGGTTCAGCGGAATCGCCGAGCGTTCATCATCGGACTCCGGTTGGAGTCGGTCCATCAGCTCTTCTTCGCCTAGTTGGTTGTAGCTGGTGATGTGTCGCACGCCGGCTCGAGCAAGCAGGGCGTAGCGTTCTTCCATTTTGTCGACGGCCCAAGCGAGGATCGCCTCCGCTTTTCGCATGTCGGTGACAACGGGGTGCATCAGGTGGGGGAGTCGGGCGTAGCCGCTGAGTTCGACCATTTTCGGGTCGATCATCAGCATCCGGACCTCATCCGGGCGGCGTGTCATCAGGATCGAGGTGATGATGGCGTTCAAGCAAACGCTTTTACCGGTACCGGTTCGACCAGCGATCAGCAAGTGCGGGAGCGACGCGAGGTCGACGACCATTGGCGCACCGACGGCGTCTTTGCCGAGGAACAGCGGGACCTTCATCTTCCGCGTTTTGGCTTCGCTCTGCTCGATCACTTCCCGCAGCCGGACGACTTGTCGATTCTCGTTGGGGACTTCGACGCCGACCGTGTTTTTACCTGGGATGGGGGCTACGATGCGGACGCTGGGGACGCGAAGAGCGATCGCCAGATCGTCAGCAAGAGCGGTGATCTTTTGCAATCGCAGACCTGCTTCCAGCTGGATCTCGTACTGGGAGATTACCGGCCCGGTTTCGATTTCGACAACGCGGACGTTATAGCCGAACTCTTTGCAGGTCTTCTCGAGCATGTCGGCTTTAGCCAGGGCTTCACGCTTCTGGTCATCGAAGCAGACCGAGTTGCTTCGCATCAGCAGTTCGATGTTGGGCAGTTCGTACTCGACTCCACTCTCCGCGTCGGCGGCGGCATTCAGCTGGCTCATCACTGCATCGCGCTCGCTCACGGGTGCTGCTTTGACCGCAAAGTGAGGCTTGGCGTGTACTCGAGGTGCGACTTCGGCCGTAGCGTTCGCAGGCTCTTCCGCGGCGGCTTCCTCGGCATCGCCCTCTTCAAGGCTTTCGTCAAGTTCGTCGAGTTCCTCTTCTTCCGTCTCCTCGTCATCTAGATCGGACTCAGCCGCAGCGGGGGCAAGCACGGGTGGTTGCGAGCTGATGTCGGTTGGCGCCTTGCGGTCGCGGGCGTTGGACTTTTCCCGCGGAGCCGGTTCTTCGGCCGCGTTTGCACCCTGCTTGATTCGAATCGTGCGAGTTTGTTTTTGAGCTGCTTCCGATTCGGTTAATTCGGGTTCATCCGCTTCTTGGAAGTCATCCAGATCGGTTGGGCGTGCGGCGGAACGAGTGCGGATGCCATTGAACCAAGTGACAAAGCGATGGAGCAAGCCAAACGGCAACAGTTTAGTAGCCGCGACCAGTGCCGGTGCGAACATCAAGCGTCCGGCTCGGAAAACCAGGTATTCGGTCCACATCATCATGCCGACCAGCGTGACGGCCGCGGTAATGATTAGTCCACCCGCGGTCGCGAAATGCTGAGCGAGAAAGCCTTTGCAAATGGCGCCGACGTAGCCGCCCGCTCCAATTACCGGAGTCAGGCTTGAGCCGGGAAGCAAATAAGCAAAAACAGTGGTAGCGCCGAGCAGGCTGAGCATCCACCCGAATGTTTTTATCCAAGGTGAAGGGAGCCGCTGTGAGCGAACAAGCGTAAGTTCCAGTGTGACCAGACCGACGACGAGGAAAAACGCTCCGTAGCCCAAACAGGTAATAAAGAGATTGGCAAACCAGGCACCCCAAAATCCACAAGCATTCTGGATTTGGAGATGCGGCGGATGAACAAGTCGGTCCGGCCGGTAGACTTTCTTCAACCACTCGGGAGCTTGCGAAAGATCATCGGCCGGATCGTACGTCACCAGCGCTGCGACCAGAAATACGGTCGAGGCGAGCAAGAGCACCACGAAGATGTCATTGCGAATGCTGCGCGGATTGGACATGTGCAGGAGGCCGTCAGTTGGTATGGGCAGACGGGGCAGTCTGTTTAACTGCCGATGCATCCTTGCGCCGTGAGCTTTTGTTGTGTTCAGACTTTGGCTGTTCGAGGGGGCATCCGGCCATCCCTCGGAAACACGAATCTCAAGCTGCGGGCGAAGGGCTAGAGATTCATCCCAGTAAGACACGAACATCCGGATTGGAGTTCGTCACTCTCGGTATCGAGTTAGGGGGAAGGCTCGCTTGAGTTACGAAAACGCTTGCCCTATCCCTTTCCTGCTCCGAGCTACCGGAAATCGCCTCACAGGCGACGCGTTCGATACGACCAGAATTCGGGAGCCGATTGAGTAATGGAAAACTCGCAGACCCGCGAAGGAGACGGCGGGCTATTGATCTAGCAAAGCCCGAACCTGCTGAGAGACGGTTGGGGCTTCGATGTAGTAAGAGATGGCGTGGTGATGGCCAACCTCGCGGCTGACTTCATATTGCTGCACGGAGGGGTGTTTCGATTTGAGGTTGGGAACGATTGAGTATTGGCTGGGTGGGTTGGGGTTGGCCATTGCCCGGCGGGTAATTCGCCGCGAGCAGTTCAACGCCGGGTCAACATGGTTGGTAAAGACGACGAGGTGGCTGAATCGCTCGCTAATTTGAGTATTATTTCTCAGTGTTCCGCAGAAATGAGGGTCCAGTGCGGCAGCGATCAGGGCGACGACCCATGGTTGGCTCTCGGGTGAGCTGTTCTGCGACAGTGCCGACAAGGTGGCTTGAGCGCCGAGGCTGTAGCCGATGACGATTGGCCGAGATGGGCCAAGTCGGTCGACGAGGGAGTTCAGGCGGCAGCCTTCGGCCACGGCCCGCTGAGACTTGATTTGATAGTCGCGGCCGAGCAGCGTTTCCCGCTCGCTTCTCCAAGACCAAATGATAAAGCGAATTGCAGGTCGAGCAGGTGCGTTGGCGAAGCAGCCGTTGTAAAACTGTAGGCCTCTTCGGATAGACCAGCCTAAATCGGTAAAATTGCCGTGGATATACACGATGTTCCGAGTTTGCGGGGTGGCTGCGACTTGTTCGAGCAGTTCCGCGAGGCTCTTCTGCTGGAACTCTCCATTGACCCAGCAAGCCACGGGCAAATCGGGAACCAGATTGCAGTCGCTAAAGCAATCTCCCAGCTGCCGCGTATTCACCAGCCAGATTTCATCGCCGGCTTGCGGTTGGCAACCCAGCTCTTGCTCCAAGCTTTCGCAGTCGAGTTGACTCGAATCGCTTTCGACCAAATCGATCGAGGCCGCTTCAATCGGTAAGCTCGTTGCATCCGGCGCAGTTGCAGTGGGGAGTTGAGCCTCCTGAGCGGCCAGGGTGATTGGAGCGGCCGAAGTTGCTAACCAGAGCAGCGCGGCGAGCAGTGTCTGCGAGAGTTTCTGCAGCGTGGAGCGGTCCGCCGGGCATTCAGATTGCGAGCGGTAGGTTCGGGTCCACATGACTAGGCCACGTCTGCGGGGCTGGTGAGGATTGCAAAGCTAACGGCAGCTTCACAGGAAGCGAGAGGCGTTTGTCGGAGGTGCTGTTTCAATCACCAGCCAATCAAGCCGCACAGTTTAACAGGAATCGGAAAGCGACCTGATGATTCTTCAAAAAAGTTAGGCGATTTCCTTGCCTCTCTGCTAACTCGGTGTAGCTTTTTCAGGCTTCGCCCTGAGACGCTGTCTCATGCCTATGGAATCTGTTGCGCAGGAGTTGCGGAAATGAAAAAGTCATTGATGGTTGGATGTATGCTACTGACGTTGCTGGTCAGTGGTTGTTGCAGCGGCGGCGGCTTGCGAGGGCTGTTGCGTGGTGGAGCTTGCAACTCCTGTCAGCCAGGAATGGGATCGCCGATGAGCGACTCGAATGTCATGTCCAGCTGTGAAGATGGGACTTGTGGTCACGACCACGGCGCGATTGGCACGGGAACAGACGGTTTCTACGGTGGAAGCAGTTCAATGCCTCCGGGTGAAACGTACGGTGCGCCTTCCAGCGGCGGGTCGCTCGGCAGCACGATTGCGCCACCTGCGAGTGCACCGCTTCCCGGACCAAGCGGCAGCGGCAACTAATTCTCGCTCGCCTGCTCTTTGTGTGATGTCGTCGAGCATCTTTTTAGACACGATGCCGTTCGATCGCGCAACCGGAGCGATCCGATTTTCACGCCCTCGATCAACTTCATTGTTTGGTCAGCCGAATCAATTGTGTGTCGCGAATGTGAATCAACATCGCGCAGTGTCTCGAATATCCTGCCCGGTTCAGGAATGAGCCGTGTTGGACCTTCCGGTTAGATGGCCCAGCGAAATGCTGGGCCATTTTTGTTTGCCTCCTCACCTGGGAGGCATCAAGTCGATTCTGCGAGTCAATCTCTCTCTGGCGACGCATAACAGCCGTGGCTCCGCGAGCGGCGGCAGGACGCACCAATAGATCGTTTCAGCCGGTAAAAATGGAACGGACGCAAATTTAGGCTGAGATATTCGCTTTCCCGGGACTGTTCCCGCGCCGGCGCGGCGTAAAATTCAGAGTCGAAACTCGGGCGGGCGGCGATCGAGCCTTTGCTTGGGCTTCCGGGACCCCTCTGAGTCTGACTCTGATCAAGCGAACTTCAATCGGCAAATGACTGAATCACACGCCTACGTCCGACGCCTCACTTCGCGGTTCTTTGGACTCGCGTTTCTGGTTTGCGTTATTTTTACGGCGAACCCAGCGAGCAGTTGGGCTCGTCCACTCATGCAGCAGGAAGCGAAGTCTGCTCCGGGGGCTAATGCCGTTACAGCGGCGGATGGCGTGGTTACCGGCGAGTCCGTGCAGCAAGCTTGGCGAGTCGGTGTCTTGCTCAAGGGCGGGCCGGACGAAACGCGTAATATTCTGGCCACGATACCTTTGCCGGGAGATTGGCCCGAGCAAAAAGTGCGGGTGATTGGAAAAGAAGCCCCCGCGGAAGTCACGAAGCTGTCGATTCGCGATACCCTGCCGAACTTCCAACAGATTGTCGCAGTTGTGCCTTCTCTCCGACCGCAGCAGGAATTGAAGGTGACTTACGACGTGCAAGTAACTCTCTACAAGATCAACGCACCGGCGACCACCGCTGAATGGAAAATCCCGAAGAGCCTGTCGAAGGAGCTAAAGGACTATCTCGACATCAGTCCGGGGATTTCCTTTCGCGACGCCAAGTTGCGGGCAATGGTCAAAGAGTTGACCAAGGACAAAGAGACTGCTTGGGACCAAGTCCGCGCTTTGTACGAATGGGTGCAGGCAGAGATTAAGCCAGAGGGCGGAGATCCGACAGACACGCTCGATTGTTTTCGCAAGCGAGCCGGACATGCCGAGGACATCTGCGGATTGTTTGTCGCTATGTGCCGTGCCCACAAAGTCCCCGCGCGAATGGTTTGGGTGATTGAGTCACAGCATACGGAGTTTTACTTAGTCGATGAGCAAGGTAAGGGACGATGGTTTCCAGTCGTGTTCGGAGGCTTCAGCGAATTCGGCAGTCTCTCATCGCCTAAGCTGATTGAGATGACGGGGGATAGTTTTCGTGTCCCCGAGAAAAAGGAACCTCAGAAATACGTTTTTGAAAATGTTACGGGCGAAGCGTCTACTCGCCCCTCGGTCGGTTTCATTCGCGAGATGATTCCCGGCGGTGTTGGAAAGGGTGGAAGCCGATGACAGGCGCTACCCGGCAGTTTTTTCCGATCCCGATCCCGATCCGAAAGGCCCATTGCCCGAATTGGCTGCTTGCTGTCGGCCTTTCGTTCTTCCTCTTCTGTTTCACCTCGCTTGAACTCTCGGGCCAAGAAGGAAAGTCAGATCGAAAGCCAGAGAGCGACGGCGGCCCGGGATATGTGGCCGCGGAAGAGACGGTCTGGGAATTCGGTTTGCGAATCGAGGCGACTGGAGCGACAAGTGATATCACGGCTACTTGCCCGTTACCAGTTGGCTGGCCCGAGCAAGAGATCAGTGAACTTGAGCAAATCAAGACTGCGAATATCAGTCGGATGGGCTTCGATGATCAGCCGCAGGAAGTGAGGCTGCTGGTGGTCAAAATCAACCAGCTCAACGGTGGAGAGGTAGCGGAGGCCAAGGTAAGGGTTCGCGTTGCGAAGAAAACAATCGTCGCGCCGGAAGCTTGGGAAGGGTTGAGGATCCCCGAGAAACCCAAGGGCAAACTCAAGCCTTACTTGCAAGCGAGCCCATACATCGAGACGGGTAATAAAGATGTGAAGGCGTTTGCCGAGTCGATCGAATTGGACGCGGCTGTTCCCGCTTGGCAACAAGTCGAATCGATTTACGATCAGGTCCGTGAGCGGATTGTCTATGAATTTGATCCGACGATCCGGACCTGTATGGATGCGATCGATCGAGGCAAGGGAGATTGCGAGGAGATGTCTTCGCTTTTCATTGCGGTCTGTCGCCTGAAAGGAATTCCTGCGCGAGCCGTTTGGATTCCGGAACATACCTACCCGGAGTTTTATCTGGAGGATGCAGCGGGCGTTGGATTTTGGTTCCCTTGCCAGCTGGCAGGGAGTCGCCAGTTTGGTGGCATGATCGAGGCTCGGCCGGTGCTGCAAAAGGGCGATAAATTCAAAGTCACCGGAAGTTCTCAGCCTGCGCGCTACGTCTTGCCAACTCTGGTGGCACGCACGGCCGCTTCAAACCCTCGGCTCGTTTGGATTTCCCGCGAAGTCAAATCAGACACTTCCGAGAGCAGTGGACGGTAGCCTTGGGCCAGCCGCCTTTCTTCAAAATCGCAGGCCGTTCGCGTTCGACCTGAAACTGTTACAATCAGGTCGAAAGTTCACCGAGCCAGAGAGTCACTCATATGACGGCCAGACCGGAGAAGATAACGATCCCGAAACTGCTGCAAATGAAGCAGGCGGGGCTGCCGATCACGATGTTGACGGCTTACGACTACCCGACGGCTTTGATGCTGGAGCAATCCGGTGTTGATATCTTGCTGGTTGGCGACAGTCTGTCGATGGTTGTTCAGGGCAACGAGAATACATTGCCCGTTACTTTGGACGAAATGATTTATCACGGACGCTTGGTGGGCCGAGCTGCTTCGCGAGCGATGGTCGTGGTTGATTTGCCTTTCCCCGAAAATCATTTGGGGACTCACCAGGTAATCGCCAGTGCTGGTCGAATCTTGAAAGAGACCAGAGCTCAAGCGGTGAAGCTCGAAGGAGGGGCCGATCAAGCCGATGTCATTCGCGCTCTGGTGACGGCCGGTATCCCTGTGATGGCGCATGTGGGGTTGAGGCCTCAGACAGTCCATGTGATGGGTGGTTACAAAGTTCAGCGGGACGAAGAGCAGTTGATTGCCGACTCGGAAGCGGCCCAAGAGGCCGGGGCCTTCGCGGTGGTTCTGGAATGCATTCCGCGAAAAATGGCCGCCGCGCTTTCCAAGCGGTTGAAAATCCCGACGATCGGAATTGGAGCTGGGCCGGAATGCGATGGGCAGGTCCTGGTGATCAACGACTTGCTGGGCATGACCACCGGCTATGTGCCGAAATTCGTTAAGCCCTACGCGGATGTCGGGTCGGAGATCAGGAAGGCCGTTTCGAGTTGGTGTCAGGATGTCCGTACACACCTGACTCCCGGAAAAGACCAGTCGTTTGAATAGCTGCCAATAAACTCCATCTCCAGACGAATTGGTGGTGTTGGAAGTCTGACCGGAGCGGAGGATACTGGTTTGGTGGGCAGATGGACGAACTCGCGAGGCGGTAAAGGCTGATACTTACTTTTTTTGCGGCTCAGTCTTAGAATCGACCCGCGAAGTCTGAGACCAGAACTTTTTTAGTTGAGGGGGGAATCCGTGAGCACCGTGCTGACCAGAGACGTCGATGACGTTCAGGTTGTCTATATCTTGGACGTCAGGTTGGTTGATGCATCGCGAATTGAGAGTCTTGCGCTGGAGTTGATCCGGATCGCTACGGGGCAGATGACTGGGAAAATGGTTTTGAACCTTCAGAACGTCTCGTTCATGTCGTCGACGATGATCGGCAAACTGATTCTCCTGGGGAAGAAGGCAAAGACAGCGAAGGTCAAACTGCGCGTTTGCGGTGCGAATCCTGACCTGAGCAAGGTCTTCACTGCGATGGCGTTGGAACAGGAACTGGCGATTGATCCTGACGAAGCGACTTCGCTGGCGAAGCTTAAGTGAGCCTGTGACGTGGATGGACAGTCCTCCAGTCGAGACCCACGCGGCGAATTGAGTTTCGACTCTGAGCGAGCTGAATTCAAATCGATTCAGTGCCCGGGCAAGCTGAATCTGTTCCTCGAGGTTGGTGCCCAGCGTAAGGATGGTTACCACGAGATCGAGACACTCATGGCGCCGATCGGCTTGGCCGATACGCTTTATTTCCGGTCGCGACCGAGTGGAGACCTGACGCTTCGCGTGGATTACTTCGCAGGAATGACGGCAACTGGAATGCCTGTCGCGGAAGAGAACTTGGTTTTCCGGGTGGTCGATGGATTTCGGAAGGCGACTGGATGCCAGTTGGGCGGGGACTTGTTGCTGGAGAAACGTGTTCCTCTGCAGGCGGGACTGGGGGGCGCGTCGAGCGATGCAGCGAATGCTCTGCGGCTTGCCAATCGCCTCTGGGAGATTGGCTGGAGCGATCAGCAACTAAGCGAGTTCGCGGCGGGGTATGGGAGCGACTTGCCTTTCTTTTTGGCTGATGGTTGGGCCGTTTGTCGAGGACGCGGTGAGAATGTTGTCCGGCTTGGGCGGGGCCTTCAATGTCCGGTCGTGCTCGTGCAACCGCCCGTCGGATTCTCGACGGCCGAGATATATCGGCGACACCGGCCGCCGGAGCAACTCCGGTCGCCGAGTCCGATGCTAGACGCAATTTCGGCGGGACGGGTAAGCCAGATAGCCGCATGCCTCTTTAACCGTTTAGAATTGGCCGCGGTCGAAGTCGGGCCTTGGGTTGAGCGGTTGCAAGGATTGTTTCGGATGTTGCCGGTATTAGGGCATCAAATGACCGGCAGTGGCTCGTGTTATTTCGGGATGTTTCCGAATAGGCTGGTCGCGCGTCGCAGTGCGGCGAAATTGCAGGCTGCATTGCCGGACTGCCGAGTGATGGTAAGTGAGTTACTGCCGAACGGTTGAGGTATGGTCGATTTTTGAACGAAATCGATTTGCCGAGGTTTGGCTCTAAGGAATTGAGAGGGAGTACCGAGGCGGGCGTTTGCCACGAAAAATAGCCCCGGGTTAGAGGGCATCAGGATGGGTGACTGAGCGAGCCAAAAGTTGGTATCGCCAGTCGTTGGTTTCCACGCAGGAGGGAGCGGGAAATGGACATTTCCGAAATTCGGATCAAGCTGGTCGGCGACACCGAAGATCGCTTGCGTGGATTTTGCAGCATCACGTTTCGAGAAGGTTTCGTGATCCGCGACTTGCGAATCATCGAAGGTGAGTCTGGTCTGTTTGTGGCGATGCCGAGTCGCAAAGTGACGGCTCATTGCCCCCGCTGCCAAACAAAAAATCATCTGAAGGCACGGTTTTGCAATCATTGCGGGATTCGCCTGCCACAATTGCGGCTGCCCGTCGATCCGCAGGGCAGGCCCCGGCTCTATGCCGATATCGCTCATCCAGTAACCCAAGAGTTTCGCGAGCACTTGCAGCGTCAGGTCGTCGAAGAATTTCAAGCGGAACTGGAACGTGCGAAACTGCCGGGCTATCGCTCGCGTTACGACGAAGGCTTTGAATTTGATGCCGGTCCAGCCGAGGGAAAAGGCGGTGGCGAATTCCGAAGATTTGACCGCGGTCATCGCCTGAGCGGCCCGCATCAGGGAGCCAATTCGGCGGAAGAGTCGGCGGTTTTGGAATCCAAAGAGTCCGTCGTTGAGAGAGAACCGGCGGCTGACCCCGCCCAAGTGGCTGGTGAGGGAACCGCGGAGTAGGCCGATTTTTCAGCTTGTCCGGTGTTTTCCTAGCTGGTTTGGCTCGGGTCGTCGGGCCATGAGGCGGCTTGTTTTGCCCGGAAAGCCCCGATGTTCTGCAGAAATTACCTGCGCGGCAACTATACTTGAAACAGGACTGGAGACCGGCGTTGCTCCGATAGGGAGATCACGCGCAGGGCTCGGCAGTCTTTGTACGATCGCCTTGAGTGGTTGGTCTCTCGACAGACCGTCACGCTCAACCGAGTCAGTACATTTTGCGAATTGGCCGGAGGGTGACCTCTACCAAACGTCGTCAACTTTCTGGAGTAATTAGGACACCGTTATGAAGCTGCGATGTGCCGGGCTGTTTGCTTTCAGCTTGTTGCTAAGTCTGACCAGTTTGGTTGTCGCGCAGGAACGCGGCAACTTGCCGAAAACGTTGGCTCCCGGAGTCCTCAAGGTCTTCGCTCCGGAGATTGACGCGCGGGACACGTTCACCGTCCCGATGGTGCTGCCTGATCTGAAGGCCAGCGAGTATCAGGGAAATTTGATTGCCCAAGCCGAAACGTTGCGCGGTTCGACTCGCGATATCGTTTTCTTCCGGGATGTCTGGCAACTGGAGTTCGCGACGCTTGGCTTGCGACAAATCAAGTTGTCGTTCAAGGCTCCCGACGGCTCAGTTCAAAATCGGCATTACTGGTATTTGGTTTATCGAGTGCGCAATTTGGGCAAAAGCCTCTCTTACGACGAGAGCAAAGAGGGAGACGTCTTCCCATACTTGGTCAGCGAAGCCAAGTTTGATTCGGCCAAAGAGGACCGATCTCTTTCTCCTCGCAGCTTTAGTCCAACGTTCGAGTTGACTGGCTGGGTTGCTGACGCCAAAGGTGAGTACAGCCCGATTTCCTACCGCGACCAGTATCTTCCTTTGGTGGCCAAGGAAATTCAGAAACTCGAAGACCCCAATCAGCGGCTTTTCAACTGCCTTGAGATTGGCGACGTCGAGATTCCTTTGGCTCAAGCAGAATCCGACCCGGGTGTTTGGGGTGTAGCCGTTTGGGAAGAAATTGACCCGCGGGTGAATTACGTCTCAATTCGCGTCACTGGCCTTACCAATGCCTACCGCGTGGTGGCTTCGGCTGACGGCCAATTTGATGTGAAAAGGCAGGCACTGCAGCTCAATTACTGGCGTCCGGGTGACGGAGCCCAGCAAGATCGAGATTTTGTCTCTTACGGAATCCCCTATACGGACAGCCATGCGGAGCAGGTCGGCATCACCAAGCGATACGCTCTTCCTGGTCCTCAAGTGGTTGCCTTGCAAGTCAACGAGGTTGCTGGGCGAGAAGTTCCGGTGACCCAAGTCGACGCCGAGTTCAATCTGGAGGACTTCTCGTCGCCAGTTGTCAGCTCGCTGGACGATGGAAAATTGACCGAATCGCTGGTCAATGCCCTGAATTTGTACGGATTTAAGGCTAGTGACTCGACGGCTGTGACTCAGGTCATCGATAGTTCGATGTGGCAGTTTGAGCTGGACGGCGATGGCAAAAAGCAAAAATGGGTGCTGAAACTGGAGCCCCAGCACTGGGAACAGGACGGCAAAGGGATTCGCTTCCTCAAAAGCCTTGATCATCTCTGGATTTACCAGTAAAATTTGCCGATTCTGACAGCAGAGGAATTCCCCAACCCGCTGACGATTGTTTGCGGGTTTTTTGTTTGTGGAGTAAAGGTTCGATGGCACATAAGAAAGGTCAAGGCTCCAGCCGCAACGGTCGCGATTCCAATGGACAGCGACGCGGTGTAAAGCGGTATGGTGGCGAGCGAGTAATCGCTGGAAACATTTTGGTTCGTCAGCGAGGAACTCAGTTCCATGCTGGTCGTAACGTCGGCCAAGGTAGCGACTACACGCTGTACGCTCTCTCGGACGGGTTCGTGAAGTTCGACCAGTCGGGTCGCCGCGTCAACATTGTCGCGGAATTGAACTAAAGCTTGTCCGAGCTGCGGTTTGCTTTGGAGTTGGTATGACTCGGGCCTTTGGCTTGAGCATGGCTCGGCAGAAAAAGCAAAATGCGTAGCGATGGGGGGCTGAGGTGAATGAGCCTATTTGGTTTCGTTCCGGGCCTGCTCAAATTTGAACACCGAACAGGATGCCAAAAGCGGCATCCTGTTTTTTTGTCTGGACGTTTCGGCGAGCCAGCCAATGATTGGATTGACGACCGCCCAGTCGTGCAGTCAAGATCGAGGTCTGAACCGCGATGCCCGCGGCTCTTGAGTGAGGTAATCACCGAGTCGATTGAGTCGGCAGACAGTTAATTTGTTTCGGGCAGGTCCTGCGGCAGGCTGAGGTCGGAAGATGTTCGTTGATCGCGTTGAAATCGAATTGGTTGCTGGCAATGGCGGCAACGGCTGCATGAGTTTCCGCCGGGAGAAATACGTCCCGCGTGGTGGGCCGGACGGCGGCAACGGTGGGGATGGCGGGAGCATCTTGATCGTCGCTCGCCACGGTGTGAACAGCCTTGTTAGTTTGACACAGAAGAAACAGTGGAAAGCCGAGTCGGGCAACAACGGTGAAGGTTCCAATCGGCATGGGCGTGGAGCCGAGGACTGCGAGTTGTTTGTCCCGCCCGGCACGTTGGTTATCGACGCTGAAAATGGTTTCGTGATCAAGGACTTACAAGCAGATGGCGATCGACTGATTGCCGCCCAAGGTGGTCGCGGCGGCAAGGGTAACACCCATTTCAAGTCATCCACGAATCAGGCGCCTCGCACGATTACCGAAGGGCAAAAGGGGGAGCGGCGACGGATCATTCTTGAATTGAAGGTCATCGCAGACGTTGGCTTGATCGGCAAGCCGAACGCGGGAAAGAGCACGCTGCTGAGTCGACTCAGCCGCGCGCGTCCCGAGATTGCCGACTACCCGTTCACTACGAAGTATCCTAATTTGGGGATGGTCCAGGTCAGCCGCGATCGAGAGTATGTTCTAGCCGACATTCCCGGACTAATCGAAGGCGCTTCTCAAGGCGTCGGTCTGGGACATGACTTTCTCAAACACATCGAGCGGTCCGGCGTGCTGGTGCATTTGGTGGAGCCATTGCCGACCGATGGCACCGAGCCGCTGGAGAACTACCGGGCGATTCGGCATGAGCTGAAAGAGTACAGCGAAGAGCTCGGGCAGCGTCGCGAGATTCTGGTCGTCAGCAAGGGTGAATTGCCTGAGGCGGAAGCTGTTTGCGATTTGTTGCGTCGCGAAACGGGGAGCCCGGTGTTGCTGATTTCCGCAGTTACGGGCGAGGGTTTGGCTGAATTGAATCGCGCGATCGTGGCGGCGCTCGATGAGGTGGCCAGCGCAGCGAAGTCGTCTGCTCCGCTTCCGGGACGATAAACAGAGGGGCAAAAAGCAAATGAGCGGGCGAGCCCTGATTTGCGCCGATATCGGAAATTCGCGCATGAAGGTGGCGGTGGCTGGCCGAACTGCTGGGCAGTGGAAGACCAATCAATCGGTTGCCTCGCCGGAACTTCTGGACTTGGAGCAAGTTCCCGTTGCGGACTGGATGCTAATCAGCGTCAATCAGGTTCGCCTTGGTCAGTTGCGTGGCTGGATCGCCGAGCAAAGAGGTGATGATCAGATTCGACTGCTTGGCTATCGAGACTTCCCGATTGAATTACGGGTCGATTTTCCAGAGAAGCTTGGGATCGACCGAATTGCGGCGGCGGTCGGTGGAAAAGAATTGACAGGCAATGGGAAGCAACCGCTATTTATCGTCAATGTTGGGACGGCGGTCACGATTGACTATGTCGACGCTCAGGGAGTTTTCGAGGGAGGCGTCATTTATCCTGGCCCCTTCACGAGTTTTCAATCTTTAGCGCGGGCGACGGACCAGCTCCCGGAATTGGCTGCGAGTGATTTTCCCGCAGAAGTTATCGGCAAAAATACGACCACTGCGATTACGGCTGGAGTCTGGCAAATGCAGTTGGGAGCGATGCGCGAGGTCCTGAAGAGATATCGGGAGAGACTGCTTGGGGTATCAGCGGTTGAGCCTGTGGTGTTGATTACGGGGGGCGGGGCTGGACCGCTAGTGAAGGTGTATGACCAACCGCTGAGGCACGTTCCCGACTTGGTGCTGCGGGGTATTCACGCTGCGGCTGAGCACTTGGGCCGCGGCTGATTGACCTCAAAGCGTCTGGACTCTTTTGAGAGTAGAACCGAATCGTGACCACGCCCGCTACAGAGAATCGGTACTCGTTTTTGACCGGAGCCTGCAAGGCCGCGATCGGGGTTGCTTGGTTTTGTGGCCCTGCGGCGGTTGAGTTGCTGAAAGATTGCTTTCGCGCTGCAAACAAAATTGATTTGTCAGCGAGTTCCGCTGGTGCAGTTGTCTACGGCAAGTGGAGTTTTAGGGGCACTGGTTCGTCTGTTGAGGAGGATGTGGTGGTCCTCAAACGGGGTCCGAGCGAGTACGAAGTGCATGTACATGGTGGAGAGCAATCCCGAGCTTGCTTGCGACGGGCATTTGAAAGCGGTGGGTTTGAGGAGCTGGAGAGCGAGCAGTGGCTTCGGCGGCAGGTTGGTTCGGAGCTTTCAGCAGCGGTGGCGAGCGGGCTGCTGATTTGTCAAACGGAGCGAGCGGCTCGGTTGCTGCTGGGGCAGGAATCAGCGTGGGAGCTTTTTCTGAACGGCCTGCGCACGTTGATCAACCAGCGAGCTGGATTGCGGCTGGTCGAAGCGATTGATGAAGCACTCAGCAGGGAAAGCGTGGCGACTCATCTCACTAAGCCTTGGCGAGTTGTCTTAGCCGGTTTGCCAAACGTGGGCAAAAGCAGTTTGATCAATGCGATTTGTGGATTTGAGCGAGCGATTGTTCACAGTACGCCTGGAACGACTCGCGATGTCGTCACCCAGCAAGTTGTGATTGACGGCTGGTTGTTTGAGATCGCCGATACGGCCGGTCAACGCGACGCCGAGGGTGAGATTGAGCAAGCAGGGATCGAGCGTGCTCGCGCCGCGTGGCAAAGCGCTGACTGCCGAGTCGAAGTCCGGGACGCGAGCAAGCGGGTTGAGTCGGAGTCGTTCGTGATCGAGCCCGCGGCGGATCTGGTCGTCGCCAATAAAGTCGACCTCCCGGGAGCCGAGGTTGAAGCCGGTGAGTTACCGGTCTCGGCTCGGACGGGGGCGGGACTGACTCAGTTCCAATCGGCATTGGTACAGCGAGTTTTGCCCAGCGCAGTAGTCCTGCGGGAGCCGCTTCCAGTGGCTGGGCCCTTGCTTCAGTTTCTGGCGGAAATGCGGGCAGCCGGGAAGCAGGCGGACTGGTCGACGGTCGAGCGTGTCTACGAGCGATTGGCCGAATATTGCGGCCGGCGAAACGGCTGATAGGCGGTTGGGAAGCAGCCGCATTTCTGGTTAGAATCTGATTGCGTTATTCGCTCTCAATATTCAGGAGTTGTCATGTCCAACGAGCAGAAGATGGGGCGCCGGGAATTTATCGGCGCGACGGCAATCGCCGGAACGGCGGCTGGTGTGTTATCGGGAACGGCTTTGGGAGCTCCAGCCATGCATTTGCGAAAGGCGAGTCGTCCAGTAGTCATCTCATCGGCCAATGGATTTATCCACAAGAACGGCGGCACCGAAACCTGCGTTGAGCGGGCGTTTCGGATGATGACGGAAGGGCAAGATGTACTCGAGTCGTTGGTCGCTGGCGTTAATATCGTCGAGCTGGATCCTGAAGACACAAGTGTTGGTTATGGCGGTCTGCCGGATGCCGATGGAAATGTGACTTTGGACAGCTGCTGTATGCACGGACCGAAGCGAAGAGCCGGCGGTGTCGCGGCGATACAGGGTGTTCGCACGCCGGCATCGGTCGCTCTGGCAGTGGCTAATTCGACAGATCACCACCTGATCGTCGGCCCGGGCGCTCAGCAATTCGCCAAGAACATGGGCTTCAAGATTGAAGACGACCTCAATACCGAGCGATCGCGAAAGCTCTGGCTGGAGTGGAAACAGCGCATCGACCCAGAGCACTATCTCGACCCAAATAAGCGAGCTGACGCCAGCTTGAAGGTGATTCTCGAGATGGTCAGCGAAGGCAAAGTCGATCCGTTTCATTTCTGGGGAACGATCAATTGCAACGGGGTCAATTCCAAGGGTGAAGTTTGCGGCGTGACGACGACCAGCGGGCTGGCTTGGAAGATTCCGGGCCGTGTGGGAGACTCGCCGATTCTTGGGGCTGGACTGTACGTCGATAATGAAGTCGGTGCCGCTGGATCGACCGGCCGCGGCGAGGCCAATCTCTACAACTTGTCCTCATTCCTGATCGTAGAGATGCTGCGGCAGGGGAAGCATCCAAAGGATGCGGGGATGGAGGCGCTGAAGAGAATCTGCGGCAATACGATTGAAAAGCGTCTGCTCACCGAGTTGGGGCATCCGAAGTTCAACGTCAGCTTCTATGTGATCAACAAAGCAGGCGAATACGCCGGTGTTTCGATGTACGGCAGCAAAGGTAGCAAGTTTGCTGTGTGCGATGAGAATGGTCCGCGGCACGAGTTGTTCGAGCCATATCTCGATGCCCCGTTGCCTGAGGGCTGGTAAGGGCGAGGTGGTGTCAGGTCGGTTGAGAATTCGTGGGACTAATGGGACTTTTGGGACGGATGGGAAAAGAGTTGTCCAGGTTTTTGGGCAGCTCTTTTTAATTCCCATTCCACATTCCACATTCCAACCGTTCCCAATTCAAACTTTCCGCCGCTGCCTACAATTGTGTTGTAAACGGAGAGGGGCGGATGCTCAAAGCGAGTCAGTGGGAACATTTTTGGATTGTCTTGGCGCTGCTGGTTGGCTGGGTCGTGATCCAGTTCCTTGCGCCGCGACCCCTAGCCCCGACCTGACTCGGAGAAAATTGTGCTCCCAGTTCGGTGAGCAGTCAGAGTGAGAGCAAGTAATTCAGGCTTCCGGTGCGGGCCGGGTTGTGAGTAAGCCTAGTCTCCGTTGTCTCTTGGACGGAACGTGAACTTGGGGTTGTAACGCAACCGCTGTTAGCTGATTCGGCACCCCGTCACCCGCTGCAGGTCACGAAAGTAATTGGGGTAGGTCTTAGTGACGCAGTTGGGATCGGCAACGGTGATTCCGTTTTCTCTTAGGCCGACTAGGGCGAGGCTCATTGCCATCCGGTGGTCGTCGTAAGTTTGAAACTCTGTCGGATGAAGTTCGGTTGGCCTGATCACCAGGCCGTCTGGTTGCTCTTCGACTGTCGCTCCGGCGCGACGCAATTCGCGAGCCAGATCGCTAATCCGATCGGACTCTTTGTGGCGGATGTGGGCGACGCCTCGAATGCGAGTTGGGCCCCGGGCGAATAGAGCGACCGCCGCAAGTGTTTGAACCGTGTCGCTGATCTCGGTCATCGTGCAATCGATTCCGTGGAGTTCGCTTCCGGTGACTTTGGTTTCCCCGGAGGTCATCTGCACATCGCAGCCCATCGCCTTGAGCAATTCGACGAAGCGGAGGTCGCCTTGGAGGGAGTTGGTTCCCAGTCCCAAGATTTGGGTGGTCCCTTGGCAGATGGCCGCAGCCGCGAAAAAGTAGCTGGCAGAGGAGGCATCGGGTTCAATTGCGAAGTCGGTGGCGAGATAGGGCTGAGGGGCGACCTCGAATCGGCTCTCTGCGAGCCGCTGGACCTCGACTCCAAATTCCTGCATGACTCCCAAGGTTAGGTCGACATAGGGTTGCGAGACCAGTAGGCCGGCGACTTCAATGGTCACCGGAGAGCGGGCTAGGGGGGCAGCCAAGAGCAAGCCGCTGAGGAATTGGCTGGACTTATCTCCTCGGACTGAGACTGAGCCACCGGGCCAGCCGCTGGATTTGATTTCGATAGGCGGGCAGCCATTAGAGTTGAGCGAGCGGGCGTTCGAGCCAAGTTGGTTGAGGGCGAGGAGCAAATCCCCCGCG
Organism: Planctomycetota bacterium; assembly: GCA_046075445.1. Classification (GTDB taxonomy): domain Bacteria; phylum Planctomycetota; class Planctomycetia; order Pirellulales; family Pirellulaceae; genus BJ22. The sequence continues at coordinate 184 of JBJTQD010000072.1, read as the reverse complement.
GGGCGTTGCCGCATTCGAGGGTTGCCGTCGAGAAGATAGTCTCCGCCCGTCGCCGCAAGGCAGGCTGCGAGAAACCGGAGGGTCGTGCCGCTATTGCGACAGTCTAGCTGGGCGGCTTTGATCGAGAACGTTCCGGCCGAGCCTGTTAGGCGTGCTGAGCCCCCCGCCCAATCGACTTCCAAGG
>JBJTQD010000071.1:0-27127 GCA_046075445.1 Planctomycetota bacterium | reverse complement strand
CAGCGCCATCCGAGGGATTACCGAGTCCCAGCGGATTCCAGTGCTGGTTCTTGCCGATGGGATTCTCGAATACCGAAATCTCTACGAGCATCCCGAGCTTGCCGACGGCTGCATTTTCCAGCCACTGATGGGGCACAAGCTGGCCTGTCTTGGACGCGCTCAAGCTCGTGTTGTGGAATCTTGGGGCAATGTTGGCAAGTGTGAAGTCGTTGGGCTTCCTCGCCTCGATCCATTCCTGATTACGCAGGCGCCGCCGATTCGCACGACTGGACCTTTTCGCTTGTTGATTGCGACCGCGACGACGCCCTATTTCAATGCGCAGCAGCGCGAAGCAGTCGTCGAGTCGCTGCTGCATTTCAAGCAGCGGCTGGAAGCGAACGGCCGCGTCAACGGGCGAAAGACCGAAGTCACTTGGCGACTCACAGCGGGACTTGAGCGGGATTTGGGCTTGGAACCCGCCCCTGAGGCTAAGAATCGTCCGAGTCTCTCGCAGGCGATCGACGAAGCAGATGCCGTCATCACAACGCCATCAACGCTTTATTTGGAAAGTGCCCTGAAACGCCGGCCAACAGCGATTCTCGATTTCTACAACTCGCCCAACTTTGTTTCCGCCGCATGGACGATCAATGCGCCCCGGCACTTTAATGCCATCCTAAGTGAATTGGCAAACCCACCGGCTTCGAAACTGCTCTTTCAAGAGACGGAACTCCACGACCAACTGGCTTGTCATTCCCCGGCAGCACCCCGCTTGATCGAGCTGATGCTGGCGATGCTCCGGTGCGGTGAGGACAGCCGTCGCGCAGGTCAACCATTGCAATTGCCGCTGAGGATGCTGGCCGATCCACTGCGCGGCTTTGCCCCAGTTGAGCCGGAGTTCGAACTCGCCCGGCTCTTTCCCGAAAACGAAACGTTTGCGTCACAGGATCTTGCTCAAGTTCAGGTTGAGCTCAATCTGGCTCGCGAGAGATTGGGAAGTTTGCCGGAAGAGCTTGAGGAAATGCGGCAACGGGCGATAGAACTGAACGGAAAAAATCATCAGCTGACCAAGCAACTACGAGAGCAAAAAGAACGAATTCAAAAGCTCCGCAGCGCTTACCTGCTGATGAAAAAGCGTCAACAGAGAGGTGCAAGCCAGCCTGTTGAGTCAACCAGCCTTGCAGTTGACTTGCCCCGGCCCGCCCAAGTTTCCGGTGATTCGCGAGAGCCCAATCCTCCCGAGTCGACTCCGAGCCAAGAGGTACCGCCTCAGCGTCCGATTCCATCGCTGGATCAACCTGCTGAGTCGGACTCTGGAAACGTGCTGCCAACCTGACGGTATATTTCTTTCGATTTGTAAAAACGCTGTTTGAATCGCTAAGCTGTTCACTATGAAGCCATACGATCCTGAAAAACCGGTGATTTACACGCACATCCCCAAGTGCGCGGGTACCAGCATCGTCACCATGCTCCGCTCTTGGTTTGGGAACGCCTATAACAAACTGAACCAAGACGAAACCAAAGATATCCTCCTGCCGAAAATCGAGACTCAAGCTGAAGACGGACGTTGGTTGCCCGGCGTTAAGTGCATCCATGGCCATTTCAATCATGGACGAGGCTACGGCCTCCCCTACTATTACCCTGAGATTGACCAGTACTTCACCATCTTGAGGGACCCTTTTGATCTTGTCGTTTCGATGTATTTCTTTGCGAAAGGTCGAAGTGCCCAGGGGAAGTTCTGGTACCGGGGAGAGCCGGTTGATTTCAGCAGCCAGTTTCCCAATGTTGAGCGTTATGTTCGCTCTTATCCCTACTGGCTGTTCAATCACCTTCCGCAGGACTTGACCCTCGACAATTATGAGGAATACCTCGAGCAGCGGTTCGTTTATATTGGAATAATCGAGGACCTGCAGACTTCGGTTGCCAACTTGGGCACGATTCTGGGGAAGCCTTACTTTGAGCTGCCCCAGCTGAATACCTCGAATTACGATGAGAGGGTTCCCCAATCGCTGAGAGAACAGTTCTACTACGAGTATCCTTTGCTGAGACGGGTTTACGATTTCGCCCTCCGCAATTACCGGCGGGTTGGCGACCAGCAAGAAGGCGCCGCACAGCGGCCAGCTTCGGAACTGGCCGGTAAGGCTGGGTAGAACACGGCTCTGAAGCGTTTTTAGAATTTGACTGACGGGGAATTGAAACAACGCAACTTTGACTGTCACTGACATTCCTCGACAGTCCGAGAGCGACATCAGGAAAGTAGCATTCGTGAAGCTGGGCTTTTATTCATGCATGTCGGGCGTCCCCTGGGGAGGCAGTGAAGAGCTGTGGTGGAGAACCGCGCGCCGCCTGCAAGCCTCCGGACACGAAGTCTGCGTGAACTACAAGTGGTGGCCCGAGCCCGCCAAGCAACTGCAAGAGCTCGTCGCCGCCGGCGGCCAAGTCTGGTATCGAGAGGCCCCTCGCTCTTTTTGGGAACGACAACGCGAGAGCGTCAAGAAATTCCTGCGCCCCTCAAATCGCAAAAAAGGTGGCTGGATTGACCAAGCCCGACCTGAATCCGTCCTGATTACCCTCGGTTATCATCCCGATCGAATTCCCATCGCGGACGAGTTGTTTGAGCGCCGGATTCCTTACGCGATCAACGTTCAGGCCGCCAGTCATTTTTTCTTTATCCACAGCGATTGCGTCCCCTCTTATCGCCGCTGGTATCAGAATGCCTCGCGAGTATTTTTCGTCTCGGAAGAGAATCAGCAAAAGCTAGAGACCAATCTGGCGATGAAACTGCAGAACGCCGAGATCGTTGACAACCCCTTTAATGTCGATCCCAAACGGGAAGTTGCCTGGCCCGAAGATGACGGTGTCTTCCGAGTCGCTTGCGTGGGCCGGATTCATTTCCAGTCCAAGGGCCAAGACTTGGTCCTCGACGCCCTCCGCCGAAACTTCTGGCGCGACAAACCGATCGAAGTCAGTTTCTTCGGCAAAGACCAAGGTAACTTGCGGCAACTGGAAGACCTGATTCGACTTTACGGTCTTGAGTCTCAGGTCCGAATTGCCGGCTTTGAAACCGATGTCTCGGGAATCTGGAAAACGCATCATGCCTTGCTCCTTCCTTCGCGTTACGAAGGGGCTGCACTAGTTGTTGTCGAGGCGATGCTCTCGAATCGAATCGTTATTGCGACCGATACAGGACGCAATTCGGAATTGATTGACCAAGGCAAAACGGGGTTTATCGCGGCCGGAGCCACAACCGATTTGATAGACCAAGCAATGCGTGACGCTTGGCAAGTCCGCCAGCGATGGCGCGAGATGGGCGAAGAAGCTGGTCGCGCCATTCGTCAACGTTACTCGATTGATCCGATTGCCGATTACGCCGAGAAACTCTTAAACCTCGGCCGCCCGGCAGTTCGCCAATCTTCCGCCGCAAGTCTCTAGTACCCTCTTTATGAATTGGGCCCCTCGCCCATGATCCAGTCGGTAGACATCGCGATTTGCACTTGGAATCGCTCGGCACTGCTGGCTCAGACCCTTGAGTCGCTCGCCAGTCTCCGAATCCCCTTTGGTATTCAGTGGCGAGTGCTTGTCGTCGATAACCGCTCGACCGACGATACCCAAGATACACTGGAGGCATACGCGGATGCCTTGCCGCTGGTTATTCTCGCTGAACCAGAACAAGGTCATACCCATGCACGAAATCGAGCGGTCAAGGCATCGACCGCCGACCTGATTCTTTGGACGGACGATGATGTGATCGTCGACCCAGGATGGTTAGAAGCATATGTCGCCGCTGCCAACCGCGATTCCGAAACTGATTTTTGGGGCGGCAGGATTGAGCCGTTTTTTCCCGGCGGTCGCCCCCGCTGGATCAGCGAGAACTGGACGCAACTAGCCGGTTGTTTTGCTGCACGGGATCTGGGCGATCAGGCGGTCGAGCTGACCGCAGGCAGTCTGCCCTACGGCGCGAACTTTGCCGTTCGTGGTGATCTGCAGCGCAAGAATTTTTTCAATCCCAAACTCGGTCGCCGCGGCAGTGAAGTGGTTGGCGAGGATGAACTCGAACTTCTCCGTCGACTATTGGCTCAAGGGCATCGCGGCAAATGGGTCCCCGAAAGCCGGTTGCAACATGTCATCCCTGCCGAGCGTGCCAGCCCGGAATATGCCTTCAATTATTTCGTCGGGCAAGGAGAAATGCTGGTCGCCAAAGGAACCCCTTGGAGCAAGTCACGCTGGAAACTGAGGTGGCAGTATCTATGGCACCAATTCAACTCGGAAACCGGGAGGTTGTTTCGTCCTTCTCCCGCTTGGTTCGCTCATCTCGCACGAGCGGGTCTGGCACTCGGCCAATGGCGAGCTCTTTACCGGCAGCAATTTATGACGAGGCAAAGCAAATGACTCGGCGGTACCTCGCCGATTCGTCGTTGAAGGCTGCTTAAGCGTCAATCGCTAGTTGATAAAACCAGTAGCAGGGTGTCGCCACATGCTACTCGCCCAGTTGTCCCAAGTCGGCAAGGAATTGGCTCATCTCGCCCGCAGCGTGCGCGTCACCTTGCGATCTGGCCTGGTCAATTCCATCACGGAGAACAGCCCGCGCCTGTTCAATTTCCCCCGTCTCGACGAGGAGTTGGCTATACATGAAAAACGAGGGGACATGAGGCGGTTGTTGGCCGATCAATTTCAGGAAATTCTCGGCCGCTGGTGCGGGCTCTCCCAGGCTGCGGTACTCCATTGCCAGAGCATAGCGCAAAAAGGTGTCTTGAGGTTCGGCCGCAAGCATCTTGAGAAGTTGATCGAGTCGGGGCATCGGGATTGAGTCGAGTAATGAGGTGGAAATCAGATTAGGGTCGGGCCAAAAGGCTGATTAAGCGAACCGGCATCACTTAAGACTTCCGGCTCGAATCCGGTGGATGGGAAGGAGCCTGAGGAAGGTTGGCGAGGAACTGATCAAATTGCTGGACGTTACTCTCCAACCGCTGAAGATCCTGCGTTGCCAGTGAGGCTGCGCCGTAACGCACCGCATGAAAGGCTGAGTCGATCGGTGCGAGAAGCTGTTCTGGAGTTGAAGTCTCAGGCAATTTGCCGGCTTGGCCGTTCAACGAGTCATTGCAAGTTGCGATGGCCCGCGACAGAAACTCGTGATGTGTTTCGCCCGCTTGCCGACTGAGCCCTCGTCCCGAGAGCGCATCGGTCACCCGCTGGTAGAAGGGAATGACTGGTCCGCTATTTTCCCCGGTGATCAACCACTGTCCGAATCGAGGCGAGATGAATCCGATCGCTCGCCCTACCAGCCTTCGAAACAGACCAACCGTCTTTCCAGCTTGCCGTTTTTTCTTTTTCTTTAGAAGCAGCGGGGCAGCCGCTATGCCGAATAAAAACAGCAATATCAGACCGCTGAAACCCAATCGAAGTGCGGGTGACTGTTGGACTTGGGCAAATCCCTGTTGCAAAGTGCTAGAGATGGTGTCGAGACGGAGTAGCGAAAGCACACCACCGGAACCACCGAAAGACTCTTGAGTATCGGCATCCATTCCCAGCACATAGTCTTGCCATATCGTCCGAGCTGTTTCCAATGCTTGATTCCCATTTCGGTTGCGCCCGCGTCGCACACTGGCAGGAGGAGTCGGGTCGAGTGACAACCAAGCACCGCCCGGTCCAGCCACTCCATCGGCAAACATCTCAGCCGTGCATTTTTCCGGGGGAATATAGGCTTCAACCCATGCATGTGCATGCTCATTCGAGTAGGTGTAGCAGTAGGTCCAGTTGTTATAACTCCCTCCACAAAATCCCACGACGACGCGCGCCGGAATGCCCTGATTGCGAAGCATCAGCGTCAAGGCAGAGGCGTACATCTCGCAATGCCCCTGTTTGTGATTGGCAACAAAGTCCTCGATAGGATCGATCAGCGGTTGCCGCGGAACTCGAGTGAAATCCATCGTATAGACGTATTCGTCAGACTGGACGAAATGCTCCTCCAACGCCCGAGCCAATTCGATAGGATTATCTCGCCCCACACGGTCACCGACCTCAGTTGCAATCTGGACGATTCGCGGGTAGCGACTTGGGTCATGTCTTAGCAACCAATTTCGTTCGTTCGGATTCCCTTCCAAGGTCAGCGCTGACTTGGCGGTTGCTCCGGAGGAGTAGGGGAAACCTGTCGGTAGACCTCCTCGCGCTGTTTTCGGAACCCAAAGTCTATACTTAAATGGACTTTGCTCGATCCGTTGAACATCTCGCTTGCGCGAGAGTGCTGCCAACTCGAGTGAGTAATCAATTACATCGGGCTCGCCGTTGGGTACGAAAACGGGCAAAATTGCATACAGCAGGGGGTCTCCAGTCGGCTCAATCGTGTACTCGGTTTCATACCAAGACCGACGTGCCGACTCGACTTTGGGCAAGGTTTCAAAGCTGTACCGATCCAGTCGATCATACGGTGCCGTCCAACTAGTGACATTGTTTTCAACAGACCAATGCCCTAAAGCCATTCCTCGGACGTAGGGTGCATTGGAGAATGCGATCGGCTCTTTTGAAACCGGGTCGGTAATCTGAACTCGAAACACCATGGTCGTATCGATCCGCAGCTGCCCTCTCGGATCAAGTTCCATCTTCTTGGAAATTCCGGTGGCTGTCGCAGCCATGTATTTCGGGCCAAACCATGCATTCTGATTGCGTGGCACGAGGACAAATAGCACGCAGGAGAAGCAAATCGAAATCATCGCCCAGCCAAACAGATAACCAAGCATCCCCGGAAGTCGCTGGACAAGCCGCTCGGGTGGATTGAATTTCAGTTGCGGCCGTGCTGCTTGGTCGGCGGAGGTTCCTCGCAGCCGTTTCTGTAACAGCGCCCGCATCGAAAACTCCTCGCCCGTACCCAGAGCCTCGGTCTCAAGAGTGATCAGCATCAACATCACGCCGGCAAACGTCATATACACGAGAAACAGAAATCCGCCCTCGAATTCGAGAGTAAAAATCGTCGCCACCACAACCTGCAGCAAGTTCAATACTGAGAGCTGCCAGTACTGACGCGGGCTCTTTTCCTGAAACAAGAGGATCGTCTGCAAATAAACCAGCAGATTGGCGACCGCCAGCAACTGGAGACTGCTTTCATTGATGAAGAAGTCTCGCATCGTCATGACAAGCACGCCAATCGAAAGCACATTGGCCAGCCAACGCGGCATCCTGATCAGATTCAACCAGTCGACGAGTATCCACGCCAGCGTCCCACCTATGATGCTGATGATCGCCAGCTTCCAATTACCTTGACTGAATCCGAGCAAGACGGAGCTGAGGTAAACCAAGCCGAGAAAGACCAATTCCAGAGCTCGCTTAAGCGTGAACATCGGCGGTCTCCTGATTCGCTTTTGTCGGGGCTTCGTCTAGTGAGGGTGGCAAGACAAATAGCTCCTTGAATTCGGCTGAACCAATCTCCAGCCAGCGGACCCAAGGCTCCAACGAGGCAATTCGATGTGGATTGCGGGAAGCTGCAAACATGGCACTCAAGTTCTGCGGCTTTGGCCGGGTGCTGAGCACGTAAATCGGCGTACCGCCGGAAATCTGACCAGCGATTTCATCCAGTGCCTCATTCAACTCGGTAAAAGGTGATGGCTCTGCAACGGCTAACTCGTTCCAGACCTCACTAATAAACTGGGGGGTGCACAGATTACAGAGCACCACTGTCTCGGCACCGCAAATCCCCACCGCGATTTTTCCTCGCACCACAGTCGCTAATCCAGACATCACCGTGGTCGCAAAACTCAAGCCCTGCTCAGCCAACTGCTGCTCCGGCGAACTGGTGCCAGCAGTTACCCATAGCTCTAGCACGATCACAAAGTCCCGATCGCTTCGCGAGTCGAATTGCTTGACCATCAATTGGCGATTGCGGGCGGTTGCCCGCCAATGAATGTGCCGGCGACTATCGCCACTGCGGTATTGCCGCAGCCCGAAGAACTCTTCGTCCTGCGCTCCACGACGTCGCTTGATCGCCTCCGACCCGCTGACTTGCGAAATCAACCGGCGATCCCATGAGGCAGTCAATCGCCCCAGTGCCGGTGCGACCAGAATTTCTTCTTCTCCCGCGATTTCAAACTTGGCTGCGACCAGGCCCAGCGGAAAGCGAGAAGTCACCCGCGCTGGCCCCGCGAGAAACTTGCCCCTTTGCGGGAAGTAGACCTGGTACGTGCCGTAGTTCGTCTCTCCGGGAGCAATTTTTGGAATCAAGGTACGAACCTTAGCTGCGTCCCGCGGTGAATCGACCGCCCTCCGCAATTGGTCGTGGATCGTCAGCGACCATGTAGGAAGCGCCGTCCGCTGGTTCGTCACCTTCCAACTTGCTTGGGCAGACTGTCCAGCAAACAATTGAATCGGAAGCGAACGCTTCGCCAAAAGCTGCTGCAGCATCATCAAGCTACCCCGCCAACTGAGAAACAGCGGAGCAATCATGATGCCCGTCATGAGCATCAACAGGTTGATGTTTCGAAGCAAAGAGCCGGCAGAGACGAACAGCAAGATCACCAGAAAAATCCAGCCCTCGCGAGTTAGCCAGACTTTCAGTTTTGGTTCCGCGCCCGGAGATTCAGATTGCATTCGCGCTCTCAGGTATTTTCTATCGAACCAGTTGCTCCAGTCTCGCCTCCAGACGCTCTGGATTTTACCGCAACTGGAATTGCCGTGGGAAGCAATTCGAGGAGGAATCGGCCACAAGAAATCAGTTTGCGGTGTGAAACACCTCCGAAACCAATCGTTCAACAAACCGGCTCAAGTTGGCCACAAAAAAGGCAGGCCACCGGGGCCTGCCTGTCAATGTGTGTCGTTCAAGCGGTTGCTCGACTATTTGTCTTCGGGAGTCAAAACCCAATTCGGAAAATCATGCTTGAGCCACTTGTCAGCTACTCCCACCCAGTCTTGGTCGAAGTTGACCTTTAAATCAGCAAACCGAGCAGCGTTCCGCTGGAAGGCCAAGCGGAGATAGAGCATACCAGTCGAAACATCGTGCATCTTGGTCGATTCAGGCAAGGTGCCATTGACCAGCAGGCTCGTGACCCGCGAGTAGACGCAAGAAGCCATGAATAGCTCGGTAGCAATGTCACCCAAACGAGCCTGGATGGCTTGTTGGTCGAGAATCCCCTCTTGGTGTTTCAGCCCTGCCATCTTGCAGGCCCAAGAGAAGCTGCCGATTTGCTTCGACAGTTGCCGAGCGTGGTAACGCAGGTGCTCGTGCTTGATCGGAATGCTCGGCCCGCTGAGGTTGAGCATTTTGTATGCTTTCCAAGGCGTCTTCTTCAGGGCATCGCCTTCGACCTTGAGATTCCGCATGCCGACCATTGCAACGAAACAGCGAAGTACGTCGTTCGCGCCCTCACCGATCAAGTTGAGGCGAGAGTCTCGCATGATTCGTTCGAACGGTTGGTCAGTGAAGAAACCAGCACCACCCCATACCTGCAAGGCGTCGTTACAGATCCGCCACAGCATATCGCTGGAGAAGACCTTCAGCATCGCCGTTTCAATCATGTAATCTTCTGCACCACTATCGATCAAAGCGGCCGTGTGATAGGTCGCACTCTCCATCGCAAAAGTGTCAGCTGCTCCTTCGGCGATCTTCCGTTTGACCAGTTCAAAGTCGCCCAGCGTCTTGCCGAACTGTCGGCGAGTCTTGGCTCGATGAACCATCCGTTCCAGGCAGAACTTTGCGGCGCCGGTGCAGCTCGCACCAAACGTGGTCCGGCCGAAGTCAAGCACGGTCAACGCCACGCGAAGTCCCTTGCCAATTGGGCCGAGGATGTTTTCCCGAGGCACCCGGACGTTGGTGAATCTGAGGCGACCGGTCGCCGTTCCCCGGATACCCGTCTTCTCCATTCGCTGTTCCAGGACTTCAAAGCCCGGCATTTCGGGCGTTACTAAGAACGCAGTGATCTTTCCGTCTGGGTCGCTCGCGTCCGGTGTTCGGGCCATCACGGTCAGCACTTGAGCGATACCGCCGTTGGTGATCCAACGCTTCTCGCCGTTGAGCAAGAAGGCTTTTCCATCCTCAGTTGGGGTCGCAGTGGTGCGGACATTGGACGCGTCCGAACCGGCTTCGGGCTCGGTCAAAGCAAACGCGGCGATTTTCTCGCCGGTCGTCATCGGCTTCATCCAAGTCTTTTGCTGTTCCGGGGTACCGAACAGTTCCAGTGCCCGCAGACCGATCGAGTGGTGAGCGTTCACGAAGACAGCTGTCGATGCACAGTGGGCACCGATGACTTCCATCACGCGGCAATAGTTGAATTGCGAGAGGCCTTGGCCACCGTGTTCTTCCTTCACGGTCATTCCGAGCACACCGATTTCACCCAAGCCGTGAATCACAGAGTCGGGAATCTTCGCTTCGCGGTCGATCTTGACCGGATCAATATGCTCAAGGCAAAACTTCTTGACGCGAGCAACTGCCTCGTCACCCATTCGCTTCGCTTCACCAGTCACTTCCGGGAACGGCATGACCGATTCCGCGCGAAACCGACCAAAATAAAGTTCCTTCGCGAATCCTTCCTTCTCCGGTCCGGAAAACAACAACTCTTCGACTTGGGCGATCTGCTTCTTTTGCAGTTCAGTTAACGTTGCAGTCATGTTTGCTCTCTTGTCAGAAAATGTGGTCAGCTCAAAGCAGGAAGTTAGCTCGAGCGCCGTGTTCGGGTGCTATCAAAATCGTCCGGCCAAACGAATCAGCTCAGTGCACCAAGTCAGCACACCAAGCCGTCCGTAGCCGCACTCATTAACCATCGCAGACTGTCCGAAACACACCTCGACAAACAGTCACCACTCTCTTTCGCATTTGCTCAAGCGTCCTTCTGAATGGGAAACAATTGGGCCTGCGAGTGGGTGGTGATGAGCGGGTGGTGATTCAGCGAGCTGTTTCGAAGTTCGGCCTGAGGGAAAATTGGCTCTCAGGACTCGGCCTGAGACCGGCAGACTTGTCGTTCAAGTCGTGTGCTAAAACCGATTTTCCGCCCGAAAAGCAACATGGTTTTGGGGCGACAGCCAGTATCGGGCGAGTAAGGGGTGAATTATCGCCATATCACCATCTTTTCGCAACGACCTAAATTCGGCTGATTTGCCTAGAATGGCCGCTTCGCTGCACCATTAATCCCTGAAAAACGGATCAATCCCTGCAGTTTCACGCCCCGGAGCAACAAGCCGCACAACCCGGAAACTGGAACAGGGAAAAGGAGGCGGCCCGCTCTCCACAAGGGCCCCTCCCCGCCACTGCTGCCCCTCGGTGGTCGGGACCCCGGGCGTTGTCCAATTTCGATCCTTGCCGGATAATCCCAATCCAATTGCGGCCTTCTTCTCCTCGGGAAGAAAGGCTCCGCCGACAGTCGACCGCTCAACGATTGTCTGCCTCGCATTTCCGCCCGACTCACTGGTTGAGCGTAAACCCTCATGCTGACTTTAGAAAGAGTTTTACCCCCATGTCTCACGCGTATCTGATTTCTGGTGCACGTACTCCCATCGGGTCATTTCTCGGCGGCTTCGCCAACCTCCCTGCTCCAGAACTAGGAGCTGTTGCGATTCGCTCGGCCGTCGAGCGGTCCGCAATCGGCTTCGATCAATTCGACGAAGTCATCATGGGCAATGTGATTCAAGCGGGCGTCGGCCAAGCACCCGCCCGCCAAGCAGCTTTAAAAGCCGGTTTTCCAAACACCATCCCATGTTTGACCGTCAACAAAGTTTGCGGCTCTGGTCTGAAAGCCGTGATGCTGGCCAGCCAAGCGATTCGCTGCGGTGACGCACGAGCCATTGTCGCAGGCGGGATGGAGAACATGTCACTGGCGCCGCACTTTGTCGCCGGAATGCGGACTGGCTTTAAGCTGGGCGAGGTCAAGATGCAGGACTCAATGGTCCACGATGGGCTGACCTGCTCCTTCGAGAAGTGCCACATGGGCAATCACGCCGAGCATACGGCCAAAAAATTCAATGTCACCCGCGAGGACCAGGACGCGTTTGCGGCTCGCAGTCAACAGCGGGCCGGAGCGGCAGTTGCGGCCGGTTGGTTCAACGACGAAATTGCTCCCGTCACCGTCACCGAACGCAAAGGTAGCCGCGTGATCTCGGCCGATGAAGGCCTCCGCCCCGAGACAACCGCTCAGGGGCTCTCCGCCCTGAAGCCCGTATTCGACAAAGCTGGCTCCGTCACTGCCGGCAACGCTTCGACGCTCAGCGATGGCGCCGCCGCCGTCGTCGTCGTCAGCGAGGAACTCGCCAAGAACGCTTCGTTCAAGTTCCGCATTCTCGCCTCGCATACCTCGGGCACTGAGCCCAAGGACTTGTTCATCGCTCCAGTCGAGGCTGTCCGTGGGGCTCTGCGAAAAGCGAAACTCGAGGTGAGCCAAGTCGATCTGTTTGAGATCAACGAAGCCTTCTCCTCGCAAATGGTCGCTTGTTGCCGCGAACTTGGACTGGATGACAACAAGGTGAATATCGCCGGCGGCGGTGTCTCGTTGGGCCATCCCATCGGCGCCAGCGGCGCGCGGGTTCTCGTCAGCCTGATGCACCTGCTCCAGCGACAAGGCGGAAAGGTTGGCGTTGCCAGCCTCTGTTTGGGCGGTGGCAACGCAGTCGCGATGGTCATTGAGCGAGCCTAATCCCACCGCTTCCGGAACGCTAAACACGCTCTCGGAATACTTGACGCGAGTCAGGGCGAAGCGACTATCCGGTCGCGACCTCGCCCACTCGCCGCCAGCAACTGTACAACCCGTTTTCGAACTCTGTAAGGAAAGCGATCGCCCGATGGATCAAATCATTTCTGAAATTGCTGATTACGTTCACAATCGATCGATTCACAACGAACTCGCCTACCAGACCGCTCGCTGGTGCTTGATGGACAGCCTCGGCTGCGGCTTGCTCGCTCTGAATTATCCCGGCTGCCGAAAGATGCTTGGCCCCGTTGTCCCCGGCGCCCAGTTCCAAGGTGGCTGCCGCGTTCCCGGAACAAGCCTCGAACTCGACCCAGTGAAAGCTGCTTTCGACATCGGCACGATCGTTCGTTGGCTCGACTATAACGACACTTGGTTGGCTGCCGAGTGGGGGCATCCTTCGGATAACCTCGGCGCCATCCTTGCCTGCGCTGACTATCTGGGCCGCGTCAAGAAAACCGGAGTCACGATGCGAGATGTCTTGGTCGCGATGATCAAGGCTCACGAAATTCAAGGTGTGCTCGCGCTGGAGAACAGCTTTAATCGAGTTGGTCTCGACCACGTTTTGCTGGTCCGCATCGCCAGCACTGCTGTGGCCGCTCAAATGCTCGGAGCAAATCAAAAGCAAACCGAGGCAGCAATTTCTCACGCCTGGATCGACGGCGGAGCTTTACGCACCTACCGCCACGCACCCAACACCGGCTCCCGTAAGAGTTGGGCTGCAGGCGATGCAACCAGCCGAGCTGTACGCTTGGCACTCATCAGCCTGACCGGCGAAATGGGCTACCAAACGGCTCTGACCGCACCGCGCTGGGGCTTCCAGGATGTCCTCTTCAAAGGGCAATCAGTGAAGTTGGCCCGGTCGCTGGAAAGCTATGTGATGGAGAATGTTCTGTTCAAGATTTCCTACCCCGCCGAGTTCCATGCTCAAACCGCGGTAGAGTGTGCGTTCCAGTTGCACCCGCAAGTGAAAGGTCGTCTCGCCGAAATCGATCGAGTTGAATTGCAGACCCAAGAGCCGGGCGTGCGAATCATCGATAAAAAAGGACCGCTCAATAACTATGCCGACCGCGACCACTGCCTGCAGTACATGGTTGCCATCGGTTTGATTTTCGGCGATTTGACGGCCGACCACTACCAAGACGAAATTGCTTCGGATTCGCGAATCGACGAACTCCGCGCCAAAATGCAAGTCCAGGAAAATCCGGAATTCACCGTCGCTTACTACGACCCCAGTCAGCGAGCGATTCCCAACAGCATCCAAGTCTTCTTTAAAGACGGTTCGAAGACCGAGTCCGTCGAAGTTCACTTCCCCGTCGGACACCGTCGCCGCCGCGAAGAAGGCTTGCCGCTGCTCCGCGAAAAATTCGCCAAGTCCGTCGAGGGCGTGTTCAATCCTGAACAAATCACCAGCCTGATCGGAATGTTTGGTTCAGCCGAACAGCTCGATCGCATGCCCGCTGAGAAGTTCATGGAGATTTTCCACAAGCAACCCGTGCCGATGGAAAAGCTTTTGGCCTAGTCAGCTTGGCTGGCGGCAAGCTTCAGCGACTGATGCGAAGTAAAAATCGCGACGCATCAGTTGCTTCGGGCTTTCACTTCGACACCGTAATCTGTCATTCGAAACCAAGGAGAGATTTTTCCATGAGCCGCAATTTCTGGGTCGCACTCGTTTGCCTGATTTTCTCTGCCGGTTCAGCTTTCGCACAGGATGCGACAAAAGCCCCCAGCACCGACTCGGCCAAAACTACGCCTCAAGATACTGCCCGCGAGAAAAAGCTCGCCGAGTATCTCTCTGGCGTAAAGTTCGTTGGCTCTTTCACGGTGACGGGCTCAGCCGAACGTCCGCCCGAGCCCGAGGCTTATTACATTCTCAGCGCGGAAAAGATGGATGACGGCGATTGGTGGAAGCTGACCGCTCGAATCAAGTATTCCACCTACGATCTGACGGTTCCAATGGCTATGGAAATCAAATGGGCTGGAGAAACTCCAGTCATCACGGTCGACCAAATGGCCGTTCCCGGAATGGGAACCTTCGATGCCCGCGTCCTCATTCGCAAAGGAAGTTACGCCGGCACTTGGGCCCACGATCAAATCGGCGGCCAACTCTTTGGGCGACTGGAAAAGATGACGGCCGAGGAATTGGCTGAAGTCAAAGCCGCCGCTGAAAAAGCTCGCGACAAATAGGCTCGCTTTCCGCTTCTCGCTCAGCCAAGAACCACTACCCGCACGATTCGCAGAGCGGTTCGTCTCTCTGCTCGCCGTTGACGTTTGCGGAAGCTCCCTCGGTTTCTCGCGGTGGCTGCAGCGGAAAATGATCTCGGACCAGCCCCAAGAACTCACTTTCCGTTTCCACCTTGGCGACTAACGAGCGGAACAGCCGAGCCCCCGGGCGACCTTGAGCGTAATTGCAGGCGTACTTTCGCATTAGCTGTGTCCCTTTCTCCTCACCGAAGCGCTCGACGACCATTCGGTAGTGCCGCAGCAAGCAGTCTCGCTGCTCCAGCAGGGTCGGGTCGGGAGGAACCAGTTCGCCTCGCAAAGCCGCTTGGACTTGAGCAAATAACCACGGTCGGCCCAGCGAAGCCCGCGCGATCATGATGCCATCGACGTCATACCGCTCAAAAGCCTGCACCACTTTTTCGGCTGAGTCGAGGTCGCCGTTACCGATCAAGGGAATCTTTTTCAGATGTGGTTTGATCGAAGAGATCCGGTCCCAGTCGGCGGAACCGGTGAACATGTCTTGCGCCGTTCTGCCGTGGACCGTCAGCGCGGCAGCCCCGGCTCCTTCCACGACCTGAGCGACGTCAATCGCATTGATGTTGTCGCGAGTGCAACCGAGCCGAATCTTGGCGGTCACCGGCGTTGGGGCGCAGGCAGCGACGACTCGCTCGATGATCTCGCCCATCCGGTCTGGAAAACGAAGTAGGTAAGACCCGCTGTGCGCTTTCTCGGTGACCTGTTTGACAGGACAGCCGAAATTGATGTCGACAATGCTGACCTTAAATTCCTCGACCAAGCGATGACCCACACGGGCCATCGTCTCAGGATCGTTATCCCAGATCTGCACCGCCAGCGGACGAGCTTCCTCCCTTACACCCCAAAGCCGATCCGGATGCTCGGCTCGCTCGTCCAGCCAGACAAATCCCTTGGCGTTCACCATCTCGGTTGCATGCAGCCCAACGCCCCCATACTCCCGAACAATCTGCCGGTAGGCATAGTTGGTGTAACCCGCCATCGGAGCTTGGAGAACGGGTGGGTCGATCGTCAGCGGACCGATCCGCAGCGGTTGCAATTTGCGAGTCAACTTGATTTCAGGGGCATTCGCACTCATGCCACCATGATGCGCCTAGAATCGAAAAGCGTCCAGTGGCAGAAATTCGGGATCTGCTTTCCCGTCGAGGTTCCCTCCGTCGCGCACTTACCAAGCGATTTCCATCTGGCCGACAATTTGCCGAGCCAACCGCTCGACCATCTCCAGTTCTGCCGTGGCCAGCGATTGGCCACCTTCTGGAATGAAATCGATATCCTCGTCAATTCGCAGCACTTGCCGCTGCATTAATGGAACCCCAGCCCGATCGACCCAAGTCACTTCCAATTGCCAGCCATACTGCAATGCACGGGGGTCGTCGTCGCGAGTTTCCGACAGGACTCGCTTGGTGTCCCGAAGAATCCGGCCTTGAACGAAACTGTCTGCCAATCGGGGATCGGAAATCGTGAGTGGAGTCTGCGATTCAATTTGCTTGACTACCGCCTCGGTCAGTCGCTGGCCAAGAAATCGACGATACGAATCAGTCTCGAAAATTGCCACATGGACACTGCGGATATCGTTCCGGTAGAGGAACTGATTTCCCATGTGGTAGCCCGCGCAACCAACTCCGGTGAGCAACAGCCCTGCAGCGAGGAGCAGCCAAAGCGCGGTGCGGATTATGAGCGGTTGAGGCATTGCTTCTGCTTACCGGAAGATCGATTCTTTATCACCCGAGGCAATCAGCGGCTTGTTTGCTTCCGACTGCGGCAGCATATCGATCAGCCACTTGGCTCGCTGTGGCGGCTCTGACGGCTTGTCTCCAAGCACCAGCAACTTCTCCTTCGAGTCCTCAGCGACGTCCGTATCGTCATAATTCTTCGTGACATCCTTGTAGATCATCGAGGCGGCTAGGTTCTCGCCTTTCTTCTCGTAGTATTGTCCGAGAGAGAAATCTCGCTCAGCCAAAAGGTTGCGAACCGTGGTCGCCTCGGCTGCCAGATAATCGCGTTCATCTTCGCATTCATTTGGGAACTGCTGCACAATTAGTTTTAGCAATTCATCAGCCTTAACCAGCGGTTCCTGATCGTAACTCTTGCCGTAGTACGAGTTCATCCGCGACTTGAGCTCAAACAAATGAGCATGGAAGGCGTGCTGGCTCCCTGGATATGTGATTCGCAAATCTTCGTAGGTATCAGCCGCGTCCTGGTACATCTTGGCTTCGAAGTAGGCGTTGCCCAACGCCATCGTTGCATCGTCAGCCAATTTGCCCGAGGGGTCATCCAAGCGAATGCGGTGAAAAATACGGCGAGCTTCGCTGGCTAGGTTGAACGCCGGACGCTGAGGATCGCCAATCTTGAACTTTGTCATCCCACCCTTGCGCGACAACTGCAGCCAGTACTGCGCGATCGAGAACCGGCGGGCTTCTGCTTTATCCAGATATCGAGAACCGGAGTACTGCGCAATCAGCTTTTCGAATGCGCGGTTGGCTTGTACGTAGCGGTTAGCAAAAAAGTCAGCCTCGCCCTCGTAGAAGATGGCGTCTTGTTCCAATGCCGAGTCAGGCCAGCGATCGGATGCGAGACGAAATTTGTTCGCGGCCTGCTCGTAGAGTTTGCGTGCAAGTTCAGGGTCAGATGGCAAGTTAGTTCCGGCCTCTTCGTAGAGCTTTTGCCCCTCAGCAAAGGCCTGCTCGGCTTCCTGCTCATTCGGCTTGGCAAATCCCTTGACCTTAAGTGTCGTCCCGATTTGGCTGGGCGACAAATCGTGCAACAGCAAACGGTTGCCGTTGCGCTCACCCATTGGATCGAGAGAGTCTCCATCCAAAGGCGAGTTGTCGTTCCCCTTGCGAGCTAGTCCAAACAGCCCGCGGTTCCCAAACTTATTCGATTTGCCACTTTGGAATGGGCTCTGGCAGCCAACACCCAGCAGAGTAGCCAGGAGCAGCAGCCAAATCAGATTCCGACCGCTAGGCGGCAGCATGGGCGACATCCTTGTCACACTTGATTTGATTAGTCACGCAGTTGCTTCTCAACTGCCACCTGAGAAATGTCTCTGCCAACTGAGCTGACGCTCGTGGCTACCGACAAACCGTCAAGTACGCAGTCCACTCCCTGCCGGTTCGCGCCATCGCGGCTCTCAGGACAAATATTCCTGAACCGGAAGGCGATAGCCCATCAGCGAGTTTTCAAAGTGATTCAATATTTGGCGAACTTCGGCTCTCGCTCGCGGCGAGAGGTCCGGCAATCTTGGTGCGACCCCCAGATCGGTTTCCAGCTGTAGTGACATCCATTGGAGCGCCTCGCGTGAAAAACTAATCACGTTTGTCTTCCCCGACCGGCACTGGCTACACAAAATCCCGCCCGAAATCGAGCAGAAATTAAAGCGAGTTGCCTGCTCCGGGACCGGCCGACTGCAGTCGACACAGGCCGTCAGCATCGGTTGATGCCCGAGTATTTGAAGTAGCCCCAGTTCAAACCGGGTCAAACTCGAAAACACCGGCTGTTCGCCACTGTCGAGTTGACCGATCGTCTCTGCGGCTAAATCGTATAACTCAGGCTGAGACTCTCCTCCTTCTGTCATCACCAGCAGTAATTCGATCACGTAATACGCAGCGTATAACCGCGAAAGATCGGCACCAGCGGCGCGGAATCTCCGCTCCAGCTTCGCCTCCGTCAGCAAGTCCATCGCTGGCGGAGTTTTGCGGAGGAACACTAGGCGAACCAACGAGAGCACGTCAAGGGCAGACTCAAAGGGGCTTTTCTTTCTTCTCGCTCCCTTTGCCAGTCCCGTAATTTTCCCAAATCCCCTCGTGTAAAGCGTCACGACGCAGCTGGTTTCGCTGAACTCCGTAACCCGCAGCACGATCGCGTCTGTCTTTTCGGCAGCCATCTCAATTCGCTAGCAGCAGAGGGTCAGGAAGCTAATGCTGCAATGAGCTCGAAACCCATTTGCGTTGCTCAATTTAATTGACTCGTAACAACTATCTTCCGGTCAAACGACGCTATCCGGAAGGCGGGATGCGTTTCGACTCGCAGTGGTCAGAGCATGTTTTCATCTGAGGATTCTAGCAGACGTACCGTCAGGACTGACAGCGCGATGGCGCATCCTATAAATCCGATGCCGCAAGTTACTCGAGACACAGGCATTTGGGGGAAGAGCAGCGAGCCAACCAGCGGTAGCGCGAAATACACCAAGCCAGCTCCGCAAGCCGCGGCAAGAATGGCCCAGCCCAAACTGCGGTCGGACGGAACACCCATTTCAGCTTCAGCGACTGGCCCCCAACCACCGCTCCAAGGCCGGACCTTGCGATAGAACGCACGCAGATGAGAAAGCGGCTCAGGCTTTGTGAGAAACGTCACGCACAGCCAGCCGACAATCGTGCCAAGGGCAATAAACAGGATCTGCTCTTCCGATTTAAGCGGCTCCTTTCTCCCCAGCCAGCCTTCATAAACAAAGGATTGATTGCTGAGTAAGTAGAGCACCAGTGAGATCAGCATGGCCGAGATTTCGCTCCAAGCATTAATCCGCCACCAAAACCAGCGCAGGATCAGAACCAAGCCCGTGCCGGAACCGAGTGCCATCAACAGTTTCCAGGCCTCGTCGATTGATACGCCACTCAGTTTCATCCAAGCCGCAACGCCCAGCGACTCAATCACAATCAAGACCGATGCCCAGCGGGACCAGCCGGCAAGTTTTTCCT
The DNA here is from genome assembly GCA_046075445.1 of Planctomycetota bacterium. GTDB lineage: Bacteria > Planctomycetota > Planctomycetia > Pirellulales > Pirellulaceae > BJ22. The sequence continues at coordinate 7,548 of JBJTQD010000071.1, read as the reverse complement.
CGCTCGCATTCTTGCCGAACAGCGGCTGCAAAAAGTCCCGCACCAAGTAAGAGGCTGCCCAATTGATTTGTGTGCTTAGGGTCGACATAAACGCGGCAAAAAAGACCACCACCATGATGCCGGCTAAACCCGGCGTACAAAGCTCACGCATCGCCATCGCGTAACCCTTGCCAGGGTCGTAACTGCTGTCCTTGAGGTAATTCTCTCGCAGTTCTGGAAAATTAGCCAAGGCGAATAAGGCGACGACAATCCACGGCCAAGGCCGCAGGCAGTAGTGCGCCAATTGAAACCACAACGCAGCCAGAAACGAGTCTCGCTCGGAACGGCACGAGGCCATTCGCTGGACAATGTAACCGCCCCCTCCCGGTTCCGCTCCCGGATAACAGGTTGCCCACCACTGCACCAGCAGAATGATCAGAAAGATATGCAGTGGCATCCAAGAGGACTCGGTCAGCGAAGGTAAATAGGCGAGCGCTGAATTAATCCCTTCGGCTTCCGTTCCATTCCCACTGCTGAAATTCTCGCCGACCTTTCTTGCCAGTTCAGCGCCCCCTCCGCCCTTTGTGTAAGCGACAGTCGCCAGCCAGATACATCCGCCCATCGCAATCACAAACTGAATCATGTCGGTGACCACCACACCCCATAGTCCCGAAAGTGAGGAGTAGAGTGCCGTAAAGGCAAACATCGCCAGCAAAGTGGCCCAGGCTAAATTCGTCGGCGTCCAAAATCCGCTCGCTTCCACCGCCTGGCCACTGGACTGATAAAACACAGTCTCTTCCATCACCGTCAACATCCCGCCGCAGACCCAGCCAATGATGATCGGATTGACGAGCAGAGCCCAATAAAGCCCTCGCGTGACGCGCAGTGCCAAGGCGGGCTTCCCAGCATATCGCAGCGCGATCAGCTCCACATCCGTGATCACCTCCGCTCGCCGCCAGTATCGCGAGAAGACGAACACGGTCAGCATTCCGCCCATCGCAAACGACCACCAGGTCCAGTTTCCGGCCAGCCCGTTCTTGACGACCAAGCTGGTCACAGCCAGCGGAGTATCAGCGGCAAATGTGGTCGCCACCATCGAGGTGCCCGCCAGCCACCAGGGAAGAGAACGCCCCGAGACGAAATACTCTTCAAGGCTCTTGCCCGCGCGGCCTCGAAACATCAAGCCCACGGCAACCACGACAACCATGTAGAGCGCGATCAGCGACCAGTCGAGCAGCGTCAATTGCACCGAATGCACCCTCTCAAGAAATAGCTTGAATCAGCGACATGGATATCAATCTTAACGAATCCAATCAACGCACTACAGAATCGGATGAGAAAAAAGAGTGACTCAATTAGGTGGCCTGAATCATGCAGGATTCGTTTCTAATGAGGCAAAAAAACAGGACGGGCAAATAGCCCGTCCTGATCAGCTTCATCATTCCGTTGTGTCAACAGAACTTACCTGCTACTTCAATTCCCGGATTTCAATCTTCCGGAACTCGACCGGATCATTGTGCCCGGCGAAACCGAAATGGCCGCTAGTCCGCTCCTTGCCCGGGTGAGGCGAGTTGGCCATGTAGTCAGTGACCTTGGAAAGGTCCGTATTCAAGATCACCGTGCCATTGAGCTCAACCTTGATGGTCGAACCCTTTACAGTGACCTCTTGGAAATTCCATTCACCGGTCGGGCGGTGATAACCCCGAGCCGCAGCCGCCATGCCATATGCCGAACCGTGATACTGTCGCGCGTCGAGCGTGGCGTAATTGGGGTGCTCGCTATCCAGTACCTGCAACTCGCACATCGCGACATAGGCCGCATCCCCTTCGCCGGGATAGCGAATCGCTAAGCCGTTGTTTCCCGCTGGCGGCAGCTTGAACTCAAACCGGACGGCAAAGTCACCATACTCCTTAGCCGTATACAACGTCCCACCGTGGCCTGCTTGGCAGCGCAGTGCGCCGTCGACGACTTCATAACCATCCACTGCACCCTTCCAGCCCTCAAGGTCTTTGCCGTTGAAAATCGACTGAAATCCATCCGCGTCAGACTTGGCCAGAATCTGATTCGCTTCATCCGCAGGAATCTCGCGGACGAAGACATTCTTCCAGCAGATCTGCCCGCCGTGCGTCTGCAGCTGAATCGGTCCCTTGGCCGCCAGCGGCAGTTTGCGCTCGCCCCAGTAGTTCTCCATCACGGCATTGTCGACAACCAGTTTGTCGTTCAGCCAAATCCAAGTCCGCGAACCGACTTGGCGAATCCGGAAGCGGTTCCATTCGCCGACCGGCTTATCGGCCAGCACCAGCGGGTCCTTGCCCGGTGCGCCCGGACTGTTGTTCCACAAGCCACCCGAACCTTTGTCCGCGCCGAGTTTCCATTTCCCACCAGCTTCGGTGAAATCCCAAATTTGAACTTGAGGCGTCGCCTTGAGATAAATTCCGCTATCGGCCTGAGCCACCGTCTTGTAGTCAATCCAAAGCTCAAAGTCGCTGAAATCTTCCAAAGTCGAAAGGAATGGACCTTCGCCGTCGTTGACGATTACGCCGTCTTCCACTCTCCAGAACTTCTTCATCGCCGCATCGCCCGCGGCGAGCAGTTTCTTTTTGTCGTCCTCGCTCAAAGCCGCCGTCACTCGGGGATCCTGAGTTTCAAGAGCCGTCCAGCCCCCGAGATCCTTGCCATTGAATAACGCTCGGTAACCAGTCGGCGGCGCGTTGTTTTCCTGAGCGACGCAGTCCAACGTCTGCCATGCTCCCACACAAGTAAACAAAGCTGCTCCCACAGCGACCAGCAATAGCCGGTTAAACATCAAGTTGGTTCGCAACATGATTTAGAACTCTCTCGGAAAATCGGGAAAGAAAATGTCAGCAAATCTGACCTCAAATCGATACCATATCGTAGTTGGTCCGAAAGGGTGCTGACAGTAGCCACTTTCAGCAGGTGAGAACAGACGCGGGAAAGTAATGTCCGAAGACGAGATACAATTACTGACAGAGTTAAGAGACGAATATCTGCATTTGCTCTCTGAATGCGTCGCCAAATTAGACCACTGCTTGTCCCAATTAAACGATGAGCAAATTTGCCAGCGACCCGGCCCAGATCAAAACAGTATCGCCAACCACCTAGCTCATATGGCAGGCAACCTCAAGCAATGGGCTGTTACCGGATTCGGTACCGAACCAGACTTCAGGCAACGTGATGCTGAATTTCGCGACTTCACTCCTCAAGACCGCAAAAGACTCCTTCAGGAATTGATCGCAGTCCTCGGAATCGCAGCCAGCACAATCGAAAAACTCACCCTCGAAGAGATGTTCCGAGTACGAACAATTCAGGGCTTCGATGTCAACGGCCTCCAAGCGCTCAGCCACACAGTGACCCACTTTGTAGGCCACACTCATCAGATTATCCAATTGACCCGCTGGCATTTGGGTAGCCGTTATCGTTTTCATTGGGACGAAAATGCCCCACGCAACCGCGTGCCAATCTAGCTCGGCTCTGTCCCGCGACACCTTCTCAGTCGAGCCTTCTCAGCCGGGACTTCGCGCCAGCCCCCGGTTCGGCAGTTTGGAAAGTTGTCGTTTAAACATCCTGCGCTGCTAGCACGCTGGGTAATCAAATTGATCTAGGGACTCCTGTGAAGTTGGAGTAAATTCTGAGGCGGACGACAGTTGTCCCAAGGAATGGACAAGGACGATCGGTCGTCAGACACCAAGAGGGTCACAGGCAATGAAGCTGACGGACTTGACCATTGAAGGTCTCAATTCGGGCGAACGTCTCCAAATCAATCGCATGCATCAGGGATTGAATGTCATCCTTGACGCAAGCGATCTTGATCGCGAAGCCGTGGCCAAACTGATTCGGTACACGCTGTTTGGCGAGCCATCAGCCTACCCCAATCCCAGCGGCCATCGTCCCCAGTGGTTCCAGGCAGGACACGCCGATGTGGCTCGCGGTCCTTATCGCTTTCGCTTGACTCGCAAACCTGAGAGTCATCATGCGCTGCAAGTCCAAGGACTGGATAACGCCAGCCAAATTTACAGCGGCGACCAGATGTTCGGCAAAGTTGACCTCTCGGTCTTCGATGCGCTTTACGACGTCGACTTTAATCACCTCGGTCGACAGTTAAGCGAAGCCGCCGTCGCACTCTCGCAACGCCTCGGCATCAAATCGAATAACGGACGCTGGGCGAACGAAGCCCAATGGCTGGCCTGGAAATCAGAGGCCGAAGCACTCAAGCAGCGACTCGCGACTTGCCGAACGGAACTCGCCAGCCTCGATCTTGAGCGCAATCAACTTCAACAGCAATTGGCCGCGTTGACCGAACAAGAACAGTCCCGACGGCAACAACTCGAGCGCGAGTTGTCCGAAATCGATTCGCGTATTCTCGAAACGCAGAACCAGCTGGCCGCTCCCCGCCGCGAACTTGCCACACTCGAAGTTCAGATCGTCGGTCTCCAGGCCGAAATCGATCGCCGCGAGCAAGAAGTTGAGTTCCAGCCGGTTGAACAGTCCTACGATGGTTTGGAGGTCCTCTACGGCCAACTCGACCTCGTTGACGTCCAGCTCGCTCGTTGGCGACAACTCCAGACTCAGGTCCAGCAGCAACGCATCGAACTCCGCGACGACATGGAACGCTGGGAGAAGTCGCTACTCGAGTCAGCCGAGCATCCTTACCATGTCGCTCAGCAGGCACTCGAACGAACCAATTCCCTGACGACCAAAATTGAACAGGCGGCAGCCAAGATTGACGTGGAGACGCCAGCTGAAAAGTCGGGTATCCGCCAAGCCAATTCCGAAGTTCGGAAGAGCTGCGAAGGAATTCGCAAAGATTTGAATCTGGTTTGCGATGAGCTCGCCAATCAATATCGCCAATTGCGGCACAAGGCAGCCGCGGCAACGATGAAGCATCTTCGCGAGCACTACAACGCGATTGCGGAGAATATCACCTGGCTGCTGCGGGAACGCGAGCAGACGATACAAGAGATTCACGCCGTTGATCGTATCGGAGCCGACGCGATCCTCGAAGCCCAAACGGAGTTCTGCGAACTCGCTTCACGCGACGGATTCCTCGCAGCCCGCCGGAAATTTCACGGACCGCAGCCTCTGGCCAGCGGCGACCACCGCGCTATCTACCCTGACCTGACAGCTGCCAAGAACCAGCTCCAACAGTGGCGTCTGCGACAAAGCGAAATGCTGCAAGCCGCGGCCCGACTAGAAGCCGAACTCCAACAGTTAAATACCCGCCGCTCTGAGGCGATCGCACGGAAAGACCGCTGGGCGCAGACCGAACTGTCCGGACTCCGCGACCGGCTGGCGAATCTGCAAACGTTGCTCGCCGGCAAGCAACTGGAAATCGAACAACTGGTCAGAATCGTGGCCGAGAATGACGCTGTTCCGCCTTACGTCGGCAACGCACTGCTGAACCAGGCTTCCCAATATGTCGGGCAGCTGTCCGAAAATCAGATTACTTCAGTCGCATTGGCGGACTCCGGAGCGAACTTGCTGGTCACCGACCGTTCGGGAAAAACTCGCGACGTTGCCAGCTGCGAATTAAACATTCAACAAGCAACGCTGCTCGCCGTCTGTCTGGCGGCCAATTGGTGGTTGACGCAGCAAGGGATCACTGTCCCGATGATGCTCCGCGATGTGCTGCCAACCAGCGACCTGCAGTCAACGGCGACCTGCGCCGCGGTCCTCCGCGAATTTGGTTTGGCGGGACATCAGTTGCTCGTCTTTACTCGAGACAGGCAAGTTGCCGAGCTGGTCGCCCAGCGTTTGATCTCTGGCACTTTCTCGTTCTTCCGCACCGGTAGACCGAGCACCAATGTTGGTACCATCCCAACGATCACTCGCGGTGAGCTGAATTACTTTGCTTCGTCGACACCCTCGACGGCCGCACCGGCTCCGATCGCGCAGAGCAGTGACCAGCCCGCGGCTTTGGACCTTAATATTGCGAGCACGCAGCAACCGGCTGAATCGAGCTGGCATGGGCAACGCAGCCAAGCGGGCTCTCGACCGCTTCCTCGACCGGTTGTTTACTCCGATCGTTCTGACTTCCGCAGCTTTCCCGTCTACAGGCCACCCGTCGGAAACGGTCGTCCGCATTTGGAGGTCGAGCATTCCGACGACCAGACCTCCGGGATCGCAGCAACGATTCGCCCGTTAATCGAGCGGGCAAACCTGCCGATGAACGAGGCGACTTCGCTCAGGAATGTCGACTTGGCAGATGCGATTCACTTGAGCAATTTGAGCCAAGCCGGAGTCGCAACTGTGGGCGACCTGCTTAAACTCGATCCGCAAGATTTGGCACCGCAACTGGCTCGGGTAGGTTTCACCGCCTCCCAGTTGGACCGCTGGCAGTCACAAGCCTGGCTAATGCTGTGCGTCGACGGGCTGACACCGAGCGACGCACGCGTTTTGATTGGCTGTGGGATCACCGAGCCAGAGCAATTGGAAACGACTTCTGCGGAACAGTTGGTCACGCGGATCCAGCGTTACCTGCAGTCTCCCGACGGACGCCGCTTTGCCGCCGATACCGGCCGGTACCAACTCGAGCGAATTCAAAGTTGGCACCGCGCACTGGAACTCTCCCGCAATCGCTGGCGTATCGGAAACGGTTACAGCCGAAGGCTTCGACGCCAGGGATGGACTGCGGCGACTGAAACGGAAGCTGGTGACGACGCCGAAGAAGCTGGATACTCGGGCCCCAGCGAAACCGGATTCCTTGAACACGAACGCAGTCCCGAGAGTTCGCCTCGCGGTAAGTATTTCGACCAGCACCCCGAAGCGATCCGCCCCGAGGATTTTGAATTCGAACTCGAAATGGGAGAGGACCGCAAAGATACTCGCAAAGCCATTCGCGAAGCGCTGACCGGAGCTGTTCCGGAAGAGTCGCTCGCTCGTCGTGAACTGCGAACCGTAACTCCAAATGCGGTTCCCCCGACTACGAAAGTGGCCAGCATCGAGCCGGCAACTCCCGCCGGCCTGAAGTTCTACCTCAACGTGGAAGACGCAGTCGAAGCCGCACCTTCAATCGGTCCGCGGACGGCTGAACGCTTCGTCGCAATTGGAGTTAATTCCATCGACGACTTCCTGCGAATGACCGCCGAATCGATGGCCGAAAAAATCGATTTCAAACGACTCTCGGCTGAAGTGATCCGCCAGTGGCAGCAACAAGCTCGACTTGTTTGTCGGATTCCCAACCTCCGCGGCCACGACGCCCAGTTGCTTGTTGCCGTGGGAGTCACCGACGCTGAGCAACTCGCCGCAATCACTCCAAAAAAGCTCTGGTCCCTGATCGGCCCCTACGCTGAAACCAAGGATGGGCTGAAGATCATCCGCGCCGGCAAAAAACCCGACCTGCAGGAAGTCACCGATTGGATTCAGTGGGCCAAGCAAACCCGCTCGCTCCAAGCCGCATGACGCGTGTCGGATATCGCCAAATGTCGAATTGATTCCGCGTGCTCGGTGCTTGATACCGCGCACTCGGCGATTGATACCGCGCCCTCGGCGATTGATACCGCGCGCTCGGCGCGGGTCTCCCGACCCCGCCGACAGCGCAAGTGCGGACCG
>JBJTQD010000070.1:0-17115 GCA_046075445.1 Planctomycetota bacterium | reverse complement strand
TCCGGCTACGGGCTAAACGATGTGACTCGCTTTCGCGGCGGTTTTCATTCGCGATGATTTCGATTAGTCTCAATGGCTAATCATGTTCACTCAATACTGGACTCATTCGGAGCCTGGAATGTTTTTGCTTTCTTCGGTACGTTTTTTTGCTTTGCTGGTTTTGCTGTTTGCGATCCCTTCGGCGCTTGCTGCTCAGGCCCCGGCAACGCCTGAAAATGAAATCGTTATCAAAACTGGTTACGCCACTTCTCCGGAACGAGGATTCGGCAGCCGCGGGCGCGTGTCGCTCCCGAAAGATCCACTCGAGGCGGCTTGGCTGAAAGGTGACCTGCAACTTCCCGTCGCCGATCAGGCTGAATCGCCGAGTGCCACTGGACTTCCTCCCTGGAAGAAAATCGAAGCCGACGAAAACGGCGGATTTACCGGCCGGGAACTCGCATCCGGATGGCTGGTCAGCTACGTCGATGTTCCAGAAGAAGGCGTATGGCTGCTCTCCGCCCAAGGGAACGGAAGTATCCGCATCAACGGCGTTCCCCGCGTGGGAGATATCTACAGCAACGGGATGGTCGAACTCCCTGTGCTTCTGAAAGCTGGCAAGAACACGCTGATTTTCGCTGGTGCTCGCGGCCGGATTGCTGCTCGTCTCAAGCCGGTCACCAAGCCGCTCGCACTGAGCCTCCGCGACACGACTTTCCCGCATGTGATCCACGGCGAAAACGAACCGCTTTGGGGCGCCTTGCTGGTAGTGAACTCCACGAACGAAACCCAAACCGGCTTGCGACTGCGAGTCGGTGGCGATGGTTTTGAAGAGGCCGTCGTGAATCTCCCCAGTCTTCCACCACTCGGCACTCGCAAAGTCGCCTTCTCGGTCCAGCCCGTTCCCGAATCTCCAGTCTTCGCCAATCGCGAGACAAATTCCGCGAAGCTGCAAATCGATCTGCTTCCCAAACCGACACTCGACAAGAAAGCAGTGATCGAACTCGACACAACTGAAGTGACGTTCGCGGTTCGGGATGCAACTCAACATCACCGCCGGACGTTTGTCAGCCAGATCGACGGCAGCGTTCAGTACTACGGCGTCGTTCCTCCAGCGGAAGGATCACTCAAAGCCGACGAGCGTCCCGCCCTGATTCTCAGCCTGCACGGCGCGGGGGTCGAGGGCGAAGGACAGTCGGGCTGTTACAGCCCCAAGCCCAATGGCTATGTCATCGCACCGACCAATCGCCGCGTCTTCGGCTTTGACTGGGAAGACTGGGGACGCTGGGACGCACTTGAAGTTCTGGACCAAGCAAGCCGTCGCTTTCAAACGAACCCGCGACGCACTTATATCACCGGACACTCGATGGGCGGACACGGCACTTGGCACATCGGCAGCCTCTTCCCCGATCGCTTTGCCGGCCTCGGCCCAAGCGCCGGCTGGATTAGCTTCAGCACCTACGCTGGCGGAAATCCCAACGTTGCCGAAGACGCTGTCTCGAAAATGCTCCGTCGGGGGATCACGGCCAGCGACACCTTGGCCCGAGTCAACAACTTGGCAACTCAAGGCGTTTACATCTTGCATGGAGATGCTGACGACAATGTCCCCGTCGGCCAAGCCCGAACGATGCGCGAGGAACTCGCCAAGTTCCATCCCGATTTTGTTTACAAAGAACAACCCGGGGCAGGGCACTGGTGGGGAAATGCGTGTGTCGATTGGCCGGCAATGTTTTTCTTTTTCGACAGCCACACGCTGCCCGAACCCGAGCAAGTCAACCGCATCGATTTCAGCACACCGGCTCCTCACATCTCTTCCGGATACTACTGGGCTCGGCTGCAATCCCAACAGCAGCAAGGCCTAATCAGCCGCTTCGAACTGCAACTCGACCGCAGCAAGCGTTTGCTTTCGGGCAAGACGACCAACGCGCGTCATCTTCACCTGAACTTGGAGCAGATGAAGAGCCCAGAGAACGGTGGCGATAACGCCGTCCTGAATGTCGATCTCGATGGCAGCAAAGTAGAGAACATTTCGATTGCGGGAAAGCAATCGCTTTGTCTGGAACGAACAGAGGCGGGCTGGAAGGTAGTTGATGAGAATCATGATGCTGCACACAAGACCGGCCGAAACGGCAGCTTTAAAGAAGCATTCAACCAGCACTTCGTACTCGTCTACGGAACGGGCGGCAATCCCGAAGAAAACGAGTGGATGCTCGCTCGGGCTCGCTACGATGCCGAGACATTTTGGTATCGCGGCAATGGTTCAGTCGATGTCGTTTCCGATCAAGATTGGAAATCGGTTGCCGAGACCGACCGCAGCGTGATCGTCTACGGCAATGCCTCCATCAACGGCGCTTGGAAAGAATTGCTACTCGACAGTCCGGTCGTCGTGGAGCGTGATTCATGGCAGGTGCCGGGCGAAACCGCCAGCAACGACGCAGCCGTAATGATGATTCGGCCAAGGCCCGGCTCAGCGGTCGCCAGCGTCGGCGCGATCGGCGGGACCGACCTGCGCAGCATGCGGGCCGTCAATCGCCTGCCGATCTTCTCCTCTGGAACCGGTTATCCCGACCTGCTCATCGCGTCGCCTGATTTTCTGGAAACGGGTGTCGAGGCGGTGCGGCTGACCGGTTACTTCGGACATGATTGGTCATGTGAGTCGGGCGAGTGGGCGCGACCTGAGCCGAAAGCTGCTGAACAGAAGGCAGCCGATCAGAAGTAGTTCGCACCGACAAACCGCTACCTGCAAACGCCGAATCCACTCGCCACATTCGAGGAGCCTATCGCTTTGGTTTCGAAAGAACTGGGAATTCAGATTCGGCGGGGAGAGCCGCGAGACACTGCGGTCTTGGCTGGCTTCAACATTGCGATGGCTGAGGAGACCGAAAACCTCAAGCTCTTACCGGAGGTGATCACGGCTGGCGTGGCCGCGATCCTCGCCGATGCGGGCCGAGGTTTTTACTTGGTAGCCGAAAGCGGAGCAGAGATCGCCGGCGCGCTGATGGTCACCTCTGAGTGGAGCGACTGGCGAAATGGTCTCTTCTGGTGGATCCAAAGCGTCTACGTGCGGCCTGAATATCGCCGGCACGGCGTTTACCGAACGCTGCACGAGCACTTGCGCGAGTTGGCAAAGACCGAACCCAACATCTGCGGACTGCGGCTCTATGTCGAGCGAGAAAACGAACGAGCACAGGCAACTTACTCGCGACTGGGAATGCACGAGACGCACTATTTGCTGTTCGAGGAATTGAAACCCGGTCTGCGCTATCGCGAGGGAGATTGAGCATGTGGCGATGGCTTAGTGCTTGGCAATCGCAGCGCGCGAGCTTTTTCCTCTGGTTGCTGGTCGCCGGTCTTGCTCAAGGCGAGACGAAGGATTTGAGTAGCCGGAATCAGGTAAAAGAAGTTGCGGATCGCCCGCCCAACATCATCCTGATCATGGCCGATGACCTCGGCTTTGGTGATGTTTCCTGCAACGGCGCTGCGACTATCAATACACCAAACGTCGACAGGCTTGCCGAAGAGGGGCTGCGTTTCACTTCTGGCTACAGCTCCGCGTCGACCTGCACACCCACTCGGTTTTCACTCCTGACTGGCTGCTATGCGTTTCGCGTTCCCGGAACAGGCGTCGCACCCCCCAATGGCGCCGCGCTCGTCAAACCTTCCCGTGATACGCTCGCTTTCGCCCTCCGCCGCGCAGGCTACGCGACTGCGGTAGTCGGGAAATGGCATCTTGGCCTTGGAGATCCACAGCCCGACTGGAATGGCAGACTGCAGCCCGGGCCGCTGGATATCGGCTTTGACCATGCTCTGCTTCTGCCGACGACCAACGATCGAGTGCCGCAAGTTCTCGTAGAAGACTCTCGCGTTCGTGGACTCGACGCAAGTGACCCGCTTTGGGTCGGCGACAAATCTCCCTCGGAGGATCATGTCACGGGACTGAGCGCCCGCGAGACGCTGAAGATGGACTGGAAGGTCGGGCATAACGGCACGATTCATAATGGCGTCAGCCGCATTGGCTTTTATTCCGGCGGAACGAAAGCGAGGTTTCGAGACGAGGACCTCTCCGATATCTGGGTGGAGGAAAGTCGGAAATGGATCACCGCGCAGCGCGACCGTCCGTTCTTTCTCTTTTTCTCCTCTCATGCAATTCATGTTCCGCGACTCGTGCACGAACGCTTTCAGGGCAAGTCGGGAATGGGCCCACGAGGCGATGCGATTCTGGAATTTGACTGGTCGGTTGGTGCGCTGCTGCAAATCCTCGAAGAGCAAGGGCTGAGCAAAAACACGCTGGTGATTCTTTGCTCGGACAACGGTCCGGTCCTCGATGATGGCTATGCGGATGATGCGGTCGAAAAACTTGGCACCCATCAACCTGCCGGCCCGTTTCGTGGCGGCAAGTACAGCGTCTACGAAGGCGGTACGCGAACCCCTTTTCTCGCTTGGTGGCCCGGCAAGATTCAACCCGGCGTCAGCGACGCGATCGTTTGCACGGTCGATCTCCCGGCCAGCCTCGCGACCATCGTTGGCAGCTCGATGAGTAATGCCGATAAGCTGGACAGCGTTGACGTTTCCGAAGCTTTGCTGGGACGCAGCCCGATCGGTCGCCAGTCGCTCCTCACTCAAGACAACACTGGACGGAGTTTCGGCTGGCGCGACGGAGACTGGAAACTCGTTCGCACTCCGCGCAAACCAACCACTGGGGAAAAACCTGCGGAAGCCGGATACCAAGAGCAGCTCTTTCTGCTCAGCGAAGATCCCGGAGAGATAAACGATCTGGCTGCCCAGAGACCGGAGCAACTGGAGAAGCTCCGCCAGGGACTGGACGCGGCGCGAAACCGGTAAAGCATTTCCTCAGCGACTCTGCAGCGCGCCGCCGCAGCTGGAACCGGCTCCTGCTGTGCAGGCCAAGCAATGCCGGCCCGTGACAATCTGGCGGCCTTCCAAACGCTTCCAATCTCCGCTGCGGCCAAGTTCGAGAATGGTCTGCGGCGCGGCTGGCTCAACTCCCAGTTCGAGCATCTGGTTGAAATCACAATCAAACAGCTTTCCTTGCCAATCAACCGAGAGCGTGGTGCGGCACATCAGCCCTCCGAGGTTCGCAGGCTGGAACGCATCGAGCAATTTCTGAAGATATGCTTCGAATTTGCCGGCTCTCAGCAAGTCGTCGAGAAAGCGGCTGATCGGTAGATTCGTGATCGTGTAGAGCCGATTGAATTCAATCCCATATCGCGCACGCAACTCGCGGCGATAGTCGGCTTCCAATTGTTGCTGGTTCGGCGGCAGCGATGGGCCGAGCGGATTAAAGACCAGATTCAACTCAAGCCCCGTGTCGGGCTGGCCGTAACCGAGTTGATTCAACCGTCGCAGCCCCTCGAGCGATCGTTCGAAAACGCCATCCCCTCGTTGGCGGTCGACATTCTCCTCCAGATAGCAGGGGAGCGAGGCGACCACTTCGACTCTCTGCTCGGCAAGAAACTCCGGCAAGTCGGTAAATCCGGGCGCGACCAGGATGGTGAGATTACAGCGATCGATCACTCGCTTGCCCAGCGCCCGCGCCTCGCGAACCAAATCGCGAAACCGGGGATGCATCTCCGGAGCCCCACCCGTGATATCGAGCGTCTGGATTGTTGGCTTGGACTGCAGCACCCGGAGGCAAGCATCGACGACCTCATCCGACATTCGCTCGCGGCGGTCGGGTCCCGCATCCACATGACAGTGCCGACATGTCTGGTTGCAAACCTTGCCAACATTGACCTGCAGAACTTCGACCTCAGCCGCGCGGGGCAGTAGGAGGTGCCGCTGACTCAGCAGCTCAGCGAAACGAGGAACGGCTACCGTCTCGGCCTCGAGGATTTCTCGCTGGCGGTCGGCACTGGCGAGTTCGTTTCCTGATCGCAGCAACGTGAGCGATGTCATCCGTCTTTTTTCCTCGAAGTAGAGTCAGCTTATCAACGTCGCCAAGCGAGCCACTTTTCAAACGCCCACTTCACTCGTGGCGTCAGTCGCGTTCGATTGTACTGGTCGGCGAGCTTCCGCACCGCATCCGACCAAGTCGGATAGGGATGAATGGTTGCACCAATTGTGCCCAGCCCGAGTCGCCTGGTCATCGCCAGCGTGATTTCAGAGAGCAGTTCGCCCGCGTGTTCGCCGACGATTGTCGCTCCGAGAATCCGGTCGCTGCCGGGACGGAGGTGAACGCGAGCAAAACCCTCGGTCTGGCCCTCGAGAATCGCCCGATCGAGCTGATTGAAATCGAGCTGCAACGTGGTCACGGACCGACTTTGCTGCTGAGCCTCCTGCTGGTTTAAACCAACGCGAGCCAGTTCGGGCGAGGTGTAGGTGCACCACGGGATCACCAGCGAAGAGAATTTCTTGCGGCCGAGAAAGAGAGCGTTTTGAATTACGGTTCGCGCCATGAAGTCGGCGGCGTGTGTGAATTGAAACGCTGAGCAGACATCGCCTGCGGCAAAAATCCGACGGTTGGTCGTCCGCAAATAATCATCGACCCGAATGCCGCGACGATCGAATTCGACACCGACTCGATCCAGCCCCAATCCCTCGACTCGTGGCGAACGGCCTGCGGCAATCAACAGGCGATCTGCGGCGATGTTTTGCGGGAGCTCGCCGGGCGATAGGTATTCAAGCAGCAGTGACTCGCTCTTCGCGACGCGCAAGTTTTTGATCCCGAGATGCAGACGCACGCCGTCTCGCTCGAGGGAACGCTGAACCACCTCCGCCGCATCGGCGTCTTCGCGAGCGAGAATCCGCGGGCCAACATCCAGCAAATGCACCTCGCTTCCCAAACGGGCAAAGGCTTGAGCCATTTCGCAGCCGATCGGTCCCGCGCCGACAATCGCCAAGCGGCGCGGCAATTCGGTCAGCTCAAACAGACTCTCGTTTGTCAGGTAACTGACTTGATCAAGCCCCGGAATCGGCGGCGCGGACGCGCGGGCTCCGGTCGCGATGACGGCATGGTGAAATTTCAGCGGAATCCCGGCGACTTCGACAGTTTCCGAGTCGCGAAAGCTCGCCGCGCCGAAAAAGACATCGACGCCGAGCTTGCGAAATCGCTCGGCCGAGTCGTGAGGACTGATCTCCGCGCGGAGCTTGCGCATCCGCTGCATCGCCGCCGCAAAGTTTTCGGCCGCGGATGGAAAGTCGCTCGGCGAACCGCTCGCTTTCGCGGCGCGAGCCGAAGCAATCACCGCCTTGGACGGGACGCAGCCACTGTTGAGGCAATCTCCGCCGAGCATGCTCCGTTCGACGAGTGCGACCCGCGCCCCAAGCCCCGCCGCTCCCGCCGCAGTGACTAGCCCGGCAGTCCCTCCGCCGATCACCACCAAGTTGTAGCGACCGGCAGGCCGCGGGTTTGTCCAGCTATCTGGCCGGACGTTGCCCAGCAGTTGGCGATTGAATTCGTCGTCCGAATTGAGCAGCGGCACGGAATCGGACATCTAAGACGGCCCCACGAGTAAGTTACGGCAGATCGGCTAAACGCCAGATTAAGCCGCAGGGCAAATTTCGCAAGATAGCTAGACCGCGAACGGATGGTGGCCGGTGCTTTCGTTTAGCCCGTAGCCCACGGCGAGGCGAACCGCAAACTGACCCTGCGTTGGCAAACCAGCCGTCCGCTCCGCCTCCTCCTCAGCCGGGTCTTCGCGCGACTAACCCTTTCCAAACAGGGCGCCCCAAAGCGACCACTTTGTGGCTCGACGACCCGCACCAGTCAACTCCTCGCGCGTCTTCTTGTCTTCTCTCATCAAGATTCGCTCGCCCGATGTCAGGCCGAGCTTAGAAAAACTGCAGACGTGGGGGCGGCCGTTTTGCTTTGCTTGCGGACGTCCCTGTTCGTAAACCAAACGAACCAATTGTCCACAGTACATACAACTTTGATGCTTACTCGTCATAATTCAAAAACCTGTCTTTCTAAAACGCTTCTGCGTTGACGTCACTTCGACGTCGCATCTCACTTTTGTGTTCGTCTATTACCGGAAATCGATCATCAAAGCCACAGAGTTGAGCCGCATCCAAAATGTCGCATACAGGTGTTTCTACTCAGCTTGCCTGACCTTCCCACAACCTCACTGCTCCACGAATCGTTCAAAATCACAAGGTTCGAATTAATTCCATTCGGCCCGATTTTCTGTGCGTAATTTAGGCATCGGAACGCACAATCTTCCCAACTTCCGTCACTTCTCCACTTCCTGCCGAATTGACAGCACAACGGAAAAACTTACTTTATTTTTCCAATTCACCCCGACTCGCTCACTTATCCACTCAGGGTATTCGCATGTTGCGACTGATCGTTCGCCTCTCGCTGATCGCCGCGTTGCTGATGATTCCGACGATTGTTTCCGCTCAGCGGTTCGACAACCGGGACTTCATTACTCAGCTCTATCGCGAGTACTACCAGCGAGTTCCCACCAGCCAGGAAATGAACGTCTGGCTCTCCGGCATGCAGCGTGGCGATGCTCCGCTCGACGTGCATGCCTCATTCATCGGCAGCGACGAATACTTCGAACGCTGCGGGCTGAACTCGAACACGTGGCTGAACAATATCTTTGTCGCAGTGACCAATCGCAGCCCAACGTCCGAGGAATTTCGCTACTGGAGCCAACGGCTGCGTCAACTGGGATACAACCGCCGCGCGGTTGGTAAGGAATTCCTGCAGTCGTACGGCGGTCAAGCTGCGATCCCTCCGCCGGGTGGTGGAGGCACTGCCTACGACCAGATCCCCTCGCAGATGATCAGCAACTCGCGGCAACTCGTTCAGAACGTCCGCAATGAAGTAACTGGTTTCAATGGCAGTCTGGTACTGCTGCAAGCCAACAACCTCCAGTCAATCCTTCAGAAGTCACAAAGGGCACTGGAGAATTACCAGCGAGATCCTCTGGCGGCTCAACTGGCACTCAACAATGTCCAACTCGCAACCAAGAGCCTCGGCTCCAGCCTGCAGAGCGCTCCGAGCGCGGTAAACTCACGCTACTATCTGAACGAAATCAGCCAATTGCAGCGAACACTTGGCTCGGTTGTCACGGGCATGAATCCCGGAACCGGAGGCGGTGGAACGATTTATCCACCAGTCAATCCGCCCTCCCGTCCCGGACCAATCCTCTCGCGCGATGACGCTCGCCGCCTCGGCCGCGAAGTCGATAACCTCAACGATCGCGCGAACGATACGTTCTACCTCGTGCAAGCGATTGCCAATCAAGACTACCGTTACCAGCGCTTGAGCGCCGACCTCTCGAGCTACACCGGTCGACTGCTGGCTCTCAGCCGCAACTGCGTCGAAGGTTATCCGATCGACCAGCTCCGCAACGACTTGCTGAGCCTCGACAACCAGATTCGCAACATCGACAACTCGATTCGCAATCTCTACGTCGACGTCCGAGTCTCCCAGTCGTGGCTGAATACCACTTCCGCTTGGAACAATGTGCTCACTCAAGCAACGCGGGTTGTTGGCGATCTCGGAAACAACAATTTCCAGCCGAGCGTTCCCAACGTGAACACCCAACTGATCCTGCAGCAGATCGATCGCAACATCGCCCAGTGCGACGCGCTGCTCGCCCAGCTGAATCAGTACTACCTCTCCAGCGGCGCGTTCGGCCGAATGATCAACGACGTGCGGGCCGTCCGAAACAACTTGGTTCAATTGCGAGCCAATGTCGTGGCGGGCTATAACCCGAACATCTGGCGAACCGACGCCAACGCAATTCGCAGCAGCATGAGCGATGCCAACCAAGCGCAGCAGGAAATCCTGCGGACGGCTCGTTCAGGACAAGGGGCACCGAGCCTCAACGAGCTGAACAACTCGCTCCAGCAACTTAATCAGTCACTTGGCCTGTAATCGTCGTCCCATACAACCCAGACACCAACCGAGCCGGTTCCGCCAACATCGGGAACCATCACTGTCCAACTCCGGGAGTCCTTTCGATGCGTCTAGGTTACCTCGTCGTTCTCGCCTTGCTGACTGCTCAAGTACTGCCGGCTGTCGCTCAGGAAACTGCCGCACCAACGCCGGCGCCGCCTGCTGAGCAAACTGCGCAGGAAACAGCTCCTGTGGAAGTCCCGCCAGCGATGCAGGCCTTTGGACAGATGCTCGCCTCGGCAGAGTCAGCGCTTCGATCGGGTCAGTCCTATCGCGTGCGAGTCGATGCCGAGTGGCTGTCGCTGCGCAACGGACAGATCGATCTCTCGGGAGAAAACCAGTTGCTGCTGGTTTCCGGACGCAACGGTCGACTGCGGCTGGAGGCAAAACAGCAACCCGACCAACCGGCCCAGTATTTGGTGGTCGCCGATGGTCAGAACCTGACCCGAGTCCACACGCCCAGCGGCAGGTTCAGCCGCGATGTTACCAGCGAACCGCTCGCCGAATTGGCCGGCTGCGAAATCACGCAGTCGATTCTCGACATTTGCGGTTCCCGGTTGCTGCTGACCGCTCAAGTGAAGGATTCCGTTTTGCAGCAGC
Source organism: Planctomycetota bacterium (assembly GCA_046075445.1). Taxonomy (GTDB): domain Bacteria; phylum Planctomycetota; class Planctomycetia; order Pirellulales; family Pirellulaceae; genus BJ22. Next base: position 6,671 of record JBJTQD010000070.1, on the reverse strand, counting down.
TCACCCAAGTCGCCGACCTCGGTGACGATGCCAACCTGCGACACTTTCAGCTCGGTCTCGCCGATGGCCGTGTAGCGGATGTCTGGTTCACCGAGGCAGCTCCTCACCTGCCGGTAAAACTGATCACGCGCGAAGTCAATTCGGTCAGCCAAGAGCTGAAGCAGGAATTGCAGATCACAGCGAACTTCGACTGGGAACTGAACGCTCAGGCAGCCGACGCTGACTTCCAATTCAATCCGCCTGCAGAGTACCAACTCGTTTCGAATCTGGCCGATACGCTGTCAGGGCAGGGGAGCGAAGAATTGATCGGCAAGCCGCTGCCGAAGTTCACGCTGACCAACCTCCAGGGACAAGCCGTGGCGATTGAAAATGAGAATCGCCCCGTGCTGCTCTACTTCTGGGCAACTTGGGCCGCACCGACAACCGACGACCTTCCCGGCGTCGTCGAATTCGCCAAGCAACTGGAGAGCCAAGGCGTCCGCGTGGTGGCTGTGAATGTGGCCGAAGACAAGGACCAAGTCGCGGCTTTCCTCGAGGCGAACAAGATCGTGCTCGACGTGGCGATCGATAAGACCGGCGAGGTGGTTCACGATCTGCGTGTGACTGAATTGCCAGCCGTAGTGATCGTCGACAAACAGCACCAAGTGCGTGGAATCTATGAAGAAGTCACCAAGGACATCCGCCCCAAATTGGCGGAGGAACTAAAGAAGATCATGAGCGAGCAGAAGTAGAGCGGGTAAACGGTCATGGAATGACGCCACGGACTTGCCCATGATGTAAAAAGCGTATAACGATTTGATTCAAGCGATTACAGGTGCTGTGCATGATGGGCGACTATCCAAATACCTGACTACTTTCAAGAAACCATTCTCTGCATTTGTTTAGTTCACCATAAACGCAGGGAAAAAAACCAGCATTGACTCCCTTTCAACCCTGACGTATACTCAATGTATATACATCTTAAAGGGAGAAGTAGATGTCAACCGTTCAGAAATGGGGAAACAGCCTAGCCATTAGAATTCCGCGTGCGCTAGCCGGGCAGTTAGAAGTATCAGAAGGCACCGACGTTGAAATGTGCGTCCGGGAGGGTGAACTTGTGGTTCGACCAACGAAGTCAAAAAAAATCAGCCTTCGCGAGTTGCTGAAAAATTGCAAACGCTCTCAACTTCACGGAGAGACAGATTTCGGGGCTGATGTTGGAGGGGAGATTCTTGATTGAAAAACAGACCTCGACCTTACACCCCTGACCGAGGTGACCTCGTCTGGGTTACCCTCGCACCAACTGCCGGCCATGAGCAATCTGGCCGACGACCTGCCCTTGTACTTAGCCCTAAAAGCTACAACAGTAAGACCCGCCTATGCGTCCTTTGTCCGGCGACGCGTCAATCAAAGGGCTACCCATTCGAAGTAGTAATCGCGGGAAAAGAAGGAAACTCTAGCGTATTGCTTGCGGACCATTTGAGAAATGTCGATTGGAGCACTCGAAAAGTCGAGTTTATTCAACATGTATCTGACGCCGAGTTAAACGAAGTCATCGGACGAATCGAAGCCTTGCTTATAAGCCCAGATAGCTGAGTTCCACAATCGTTTGGGATAATAGCTTTCTAAACTCGCACATGTCCTAAACAAACCTCAACTTGTCTCGCTGATGAAATCCCACACGGAATACTTGACTATCAAGCTGCCGGGAAAGATGGAGTTCCTGAACATCACCTCGGAAGTGAGCGAGGCGATCGCTCGGAGTGGGGTTCAGGAAGGGATGGTGCTCGTCAATTCGATGCATATCACCTCCAGCGTGTTTATCAATGACGATGAATCGGGGCTGCATCACGACTTTGGCAAGTGGCTGGAGGAACTCGCGCCGTTCAATCCCGACCCCAGGCACTATCACCACAATCGCACGGGCGAAGACAATGCCGATGCCCATCTCAAACGCCAAGTGATGGGGCGCGAAGTTGTTTGCGCGATCACTCGCGGCAAGCTGGACTTCGGGCCTTGGGAGCAGATTTTCTACGGCGAGTTCGACGGCAATCGGCCCAAACGGGTGCTAATCAAAATCATCGGTGAGTAAGTCCCCGCGGCCTGCCGGAGCAGTGGTTGATGTTTCTTTTCTTCGACGCCGTTGGAACGCTACTCAGACCGCTTCCAGACGTGGTGACTGCCTACCACCAGTATGGAACGGCACATGGCAGCCAGCTCGAGCCAGAGGAAATTCGCCAGCGATTTGCGCGGCTCTACCCGCAGCATTTCTGCCGCCTTGCAGACGTCGAATCTGCCTTGCAAACCAGCGAGTCGCTGGAACGCACTCGCTGGCGGTCGCTCGTGACCGAGCTGTTCAGCGATGTCCAACCAGCGGCCGCTCTCTTCGAGGAGCTTTGGGAGCATTTTGCTCAGGCCTCAAGCTGGGAACTCTATCCCGATGTCGCGCCGACGCTGCGGCAACTCAAAGAGCGGCGGCTTCCTTGGGGTATCGCTTCGAATTTTGATCAGCGGCTGGATGCGATCATCGCCGGGATTCCTGAACTGGCCGAAGCGCAGACCGTCGTCACCTCGGCAACAGCTGGCTGGAGCAAACCCTCCGCAGAGTTCTTTCAGCACGCAGCGTCGCAGGTGGCGAAGCAAACGGGTGGCTCGCCGATTCAACTTTGGATGATCGGAGATAATCGATCGCTCGACTTCGAAGCAGCAACCGCCTGCGGCTGGCAGGCGCTACACCTCGACCGCGAATTGAATGCGACCAAGGAAGCTTGGCAGATTCGGTCACTGGTCGAAGTCTTGGAGCGATTGAGCTTAAGTTGAAGATTGATTTCAATTTGAGCGGACGGCTGGTTTACCAACGCATGATCAACTTGCGCTTCGCCTCCTGTTGGCTACGGGCTAAACGAAAGAGCCAAACTAAACGAATACAAAATAACAACCGGGCCACCACCCGACCTCGTGTCGGTGGAGCCATGACTAGTCGGCTACACGGCAGAGCCCACAATCATCAAACCTGGCCACCACCCGACCTCGTGTCGGTGGAGCCATGACTAGTCGGCTAAGACCCCGCGGTTCGCTGCATGCCACAATCGCGCTGCCGAACCGGGTGCTGGCGCGAAGGCCCGACTGAGGAGGATTGAAGCATCCCGCATCCAAGTGGGTTATACTGGCTCGCGGCGATTGGCTGCAGTCGCTGAACCTCTGTCCGTCGAGCGACCACCATGAATGGAATCCGATTTGCGACGAGCCTCATGGCGATGCTGCTTGCCACATTGTGGGTGACTGGGGCATTTGCGCAGACCAACCCTGCTTCGCAAGTCGATCAAGCAGCTGTCGAGCTCGTGTTGGCGAGGAATTGCCTCGGCTGTCACGCCGGAGCGGAGCCGGCGGGTGAATTCGACCTCACGCTACCCGACTTGGCTGTCCGCGGTGAAGCCAAGGATGCACCGCCGCTGGAAAGCCTTTTTTGGGAGCGAATCGAAGCGGGCGAAATGCCGCCCGAGGGCGAGATTTCCGCTGCTGATCGCCAAGTGCTTGAGGCTTGGCTCAAGTCCGGAGCCAATTGGAGCCGCCCGCGAATCGACCCGCTGCAACTCAGCACGGCGGCTCGCGCCGGCCGTGACTGGTGGTCGCTGCAGCGACTCTCGCGGCCAGCCGTTCCTCCTGCGCCGGAAAACGCGGCTCCGCTGACCAACCCGATCGACGCCTTTGTCTCGGCCAAACTCACAGAACATAAACTCGAATTTTCGCCACCCGCCTCGCCCGAAACCCAGATCCGCAGGGTCTACTTCGACCTGATCGGACTCCCTCCACCCGCAGAAGTGGTCGAGGCGTTCAAAGCCGACCCGAGCGAAGCCCGCTATGCCGAGATCGTCGACCGACTCTTAGCATCCCCTGAGTATGGCGAACGCTGGGCGCGGCACTGGCTGGACCTCGTTCGCTTCGGCGAGAGCGATGGATTTGAACGCAATGCACCGCGCAATCAAATGTGGCATTATCGCGACTGGGTCATCTCGGCCTTTAATCGGGACCTGCCTTACGATGAGTTCACCCGAGAACAGATTGCCGGATCAGCATTCCTTGAGGATCCCTACGAAGTGGCTGCAGCCGAGGGCTTTCTTGTCGCTGGGGTCCACAACACGGTGGTCGGCAGCAGCCGCACCATGCAGCTTCTCGCGCGGCAAGATGAACTCGAAGATCTCGTCGGCAACGTGGGTCAGACTTTTCTTGGGCTGACGCTCAACTGTGCTCGCTGTCATGATCACAAATTCAATCCGATCACACAAAAAGAATACTACCAGCTCGTCGCGACCTTCAATGGCGTGAATCATGGCAATCGATCGGTCCGCTCGGAAAGCGATACCCTTAAGCTACAGCAGAAGCGAGAAGAGCGACGGCAACTTGCCTCGGAACTGGAACAAATCGAGCTTCCTGCGCGGCGCGCGGCGTTGGAAAAGTCACTGCCGGCTGAGGCGACAAATGCCGCAGCCCAGCTCGCGCCTCGTTTGAGCTGGTCGTTTGACTCGGGGCTCAGCGACCGTGTCTCGGGAATCGATCTGGAACTCAATGGCGATGCTCGAGTTGAAGCGGGCAAACTTGTGCTCGATGGAGACGGCGACTTCGCCGCTTCACCGCCGCTTCCTTTCGGACTACAGGAAAAAACACTCGAGGCTTGGCTCGAACTGGACGACCTCAAGCAGCAGGGCGGCGGAGTCGTCAGCATCGAGAGCCTCAGCGGCGAGTTCTTTGACTCTGTTGTCTTTGGTGAGCAAGAGCCTCAGCGCTGGATGGCCGGGAGCAACACCTTTACCCGCACGCGTCCTTTCGGTGGCACTGCCGAAACCTCTACCGCGCCCGAGCGAATTCACATCGCAATCAGCTGGTCAGCCGACGGGACCGTTACCGCCTACCGCAATGGCGAGGCGTATGGCCAAAGCTATCAAACGGGCGCTCCGCCCGCTTTCGAGGCCAGCCAATCACGGTTGCTGATTGGACTGCGGCACTCGCCTCCGCTTGGCAATCGAGCGCTGGCCGGCAAGGTGCTGGGCGTCCAACTTCACGACCGCGTGCTCAACGCCCAGGAAATTGCAACGGCAGCTCGCGTCCAAGGGTTGTTCGTGTCCGAGCAAGAACTGCTGGCTCAACTCCCACCGGAACAGCAATCGCGGCGAAGCCAACTGCGCGATCAACTTGCAGTACTCGCTTTGGAAGCAAAACAACTCGAGGCAGCAGCTCAGCGGGAGGTCTACACCCAAGTCTCGGCTCAACCACAAGAGACTTTCTTTCTGCCCCGAGGCGATGTCACCAAGCAGGGCGACGCGATGATTTCGGGGACGACACAGGCGCTCGCGGCCTGCGTGAATTCGAATTTTGAACTCGACGCCGCGGCCAGCGACCTCGAACGCCGCCGCCAATTCGCAAACTGGGTCACGCACCCCGACAACCCGTTGTTCCACCGGGTCATCGTCAATCGACTTTGGCAATGGCATTTTGGCAATGGCTTCGTCTCAACGGCGAGCGATTTTGGTTTTAATGGCGGCCAAGCGTCGCATCCCGAACTACTCGATTGGCTCTGCGGTGAACTACAGCGGCAGAACTACCAGCTCAAACCATTGCATCGCCTGATGGTCAGCTCGCAGACGTATCGCCAAAGTTCCGCGGCGCGACCAGAAGCGATCGCGGTCGACTCGGACAACCGCTGGCTCTGGAGAAAAAGCCCAGTGCGGCTCGATGCCGAAATCATTCGCGACTCGATGCTTGAGGTGACAGGGAAAATGAATCCTCTCCGCGGTGGGCCGGGGTTCAAGGATGTGACGATTGTCGATAAGGGCGATGGAACGACGTTTTATCTGGAACGAGATGCCGAGGAGCCCGACCTGAATCGCCGCACGATTTACCGTTTCAGTCCACGCGGCGGACGCTCAGCTTTACTCGACTCGCTCGATTGTCCCGACCCATCGACCGCCACACCGCGCCGAACCGTCACGACGACGCCGCTCCAAGCACTGAGCCTGCTGAACAGCCCCTTCGTGCTGCGAATGTGCGGGGCACTTGCTGAGCGAGCAGAGCGCGAAAACGATTCCACCAAGCAGCAAGTCATCTGGATGTTCCGGCAAGTCCTCAGTCGCCCGCCCGCTGACGATGAACTTGCGGCGGCCGTCGCGTTGGCAGAGAAGCATGGCACGGCCGCGGTTGCTCGTGGACTGCTTAACAGCAGCGAATTCGTCACGGTCCGCTAGAACTGCCTAGAAAATTATCTTCAGGAAACACTCATGGCCTCCCCCTTCGATCGCCGCCAGTTGTTTGATTACGCCCTTCGTGGCGTCGGAGCGACCGCGCTGTTGCAACTACTGCTGCGCGAAGGGCTGGCACAGGCTGGCGAGAAATCGAATCGTGATGACAAGTCTGCTGGGTTTCCGAATCATCCACCGAAGGTCAAGCGAGCGATCCAGATCTGTCTGATTGGCGGCATGAGCCACCTCGACTCCTTTGATTACAAACCGGAGCTCGCCAAGTTCCATGGCAAGTCGCTGCAATCGAGCGAACAGCCAGACATCTTCTTCGGCCAAGTCGGATTGCTGCGACAGAGCGATTGGAAATTCCAGCAGCACGGCCGGAGCGGACTTTGGCTCTCCAATCTCTTCCCTCAAATTGCCGAGCGGGCTGATGACCTGACGGTGATCCGCTCGATG
>JBJTQD010000069.1:0-6202 GCA_046075445.1 Planctomycetota bacterium | reverse complement strand
TCATTCCAACGGGCCAGCGATACGAGCTCAGCAACCGCGGCGCCAAATCCAGCACATCCCGCCGAGCACCGGGCAACCAATCCAAAATCGCAGGCGGTAAAGCCGGCAGCCGAACTCTGCGCATCACCTGATTCAGCCGATAAAGCAGCCGCGGGTCGTCGCTGTAGTCGAACAGAAATCGCTCTTGGCGGAAGCGCGGCAAAAACTTCTCGACCGGCAGCTCGATAGGCAACTGGCCAGTCGCCTCCGGACTCAAACCAGCGAGGTCAATCACAATTCGCTCCAGCTCCCGTCCACACAACCGCTCCAGTTGCAGATAGTACTCCTTCAGCTTCCCCGGATAGATTTTGCTCAGCCAATCATCCAGGAGCATTTCGATCAGAATGTGACCGACGAACCGCGTTCGCAGACTGTCGTCCAGCTTGACGTCTTCCCGCAACTGAACGGAGAACTGGAGATTCAGCTGGGCAAATTCAGGCGTCTCGTGAAACCACTCATCGTCCGCGTGATGCTGGACAATTCCCCGAGCAACGCGGGCGGTTCGCGAGTCTGAGTCATCGACTCGAGGCTGGACCTTTTTGCTTCTCAGCCGAACCCGACGATTGATCACACTCATCCAATCGGGCAAGCAAGTTCCGGCGACAAACCAAGGGTCATCGAGCCAAGGGAGGGCGTGTGCAAAAAAATTCATTAATCTACCGCCAATCCATCCCATATCTGGACATCTGGAAACCGCCGATGCCAGTCACGCCAAACCGTTCCGCCCGAAACCAAATCGTGCCGCAATTCGATCGGGCGAAAGTCAATCGATGCCATCAGAACCGATCCCAATCAGGGTCGCTTCATTGATGAACTCTACCCGCCAACTCTCCTGAAAACAGCTGAAAAGAATGAACGGTATCCTGTCCGCGGCAGCAGCGTCAATCGTATAATCAGGCACCCTCGCAAACAATGCCGCTGGTTTGATTTCGAGCGGAGCATTTCGCGCACCTGATCAGCATTTTTCGCGCCCACACTCCCCATTCGTACTAATGTTTGAACTTCTGGCTGAAGGCTCACAACCGGAACAGCGCTGGCACAAGCGACTGCACGAGGGAAAGCCTCAGGAGTTGGGGCGGTCCGCCGATGAGTTGTCCGTGCCGTGGGACAGCTTGATCTCGCGCAAACACGCACGTCTGTGCCTGCAGGGCGAGCGGCTTCTGGTCGAGCAATTACCCGACTCGCGCAATCCGATTCTGTTTCAGGGGCAAGAGCAGCGGACTTTCGAGCTTCGGCCGAATCAGCGTTTCGTCATCGGTCAGACAACGTTCACATTTCTGAGACGCGTCGCGGCCGCCACGCTTGAGGCTCCCCAGCCGCTACACGAGCGAGCGTTCTCCAACCAGTTCCTCCGCGAACTGAACTATCGCGATACGAAGCAACGCCTCGACTTGCTCAGCGGATTGCCCAATCTGATCTCCGGCGCCGCCAGCGAACAGCAACTCCACGATGGCCTGACCGGTTTCTTGCTCTCCGGTATCTCGCGGGCACAAACCGTCGGAATTGTCGACCGCTCAACACCCGCTCGCGATGGCGATGCCGAGCCCGTGACCACGATTCTGCACTGGGAAGCTCGAGCCGAACTGGAGCACGGCTTCCAGCCCAGCGAGTCGCTGATCTCGCGCTCGCTCGATTCGGGCAAAACCGTGTTGCATTTCTGGGGGCCGACCGCGAGCAGCACATCGCAGTACACGATCGAGCAAAACGCGGATTGGGCGTTTGTTTGTCCGTTGGCTGGAAACAGCTGCCGCGGCCAGGCGATTTATGTCTCCGGCAAGTCGAGCTCGCCGGAATTTGGACTCGATGAGGAGCTGCTCCAGGACGACATGAAGTTCGCCGAGTTGGTCGGAACAACTTACTCCAATCTTCGCGAACTAAGTCAGCTCCAGCAGCGACAAGCGAGCCTGCGTAGCTTTTTCTCGCCGATCGTGCTCGAGGCTATCTCCGGTAAAGACATCGACCGCGTGCTGGAGCCGCGAGAATCGCGAGTCACGGTTCTGTTCTGCGATTTGCGAGGCTTCTCGGCGACCAGCGAGGAGATGTCCGAGCATCTGCTGAGCTTGCTCGACCAAGTCAGCCAACTGCTGGGGGCCGTGACTTCTCAGATTCTCGACCGGAGGGGAGTCGTCGGCGACTTTCATGGCGATGCCGTGATGGGCTTCTGGGGCTGGCCGCTCGAACAGCCCGACGCCGCTCGCCGCGCGTGCGAGACGGCTCTCGCCGTCGCCGAACAAACAGCGCTCTGGAATGAAACGCTGGGAAAGCCCCGAGATCAGTTCCTGATCGGAATGGGGATTGCTTCGGGAGTGGCCGTGGCGGGAAAAATTGGAACCAGCGACCAAGTCAAAGTCACCGCCTTCGGACCGGTTGTGAATTTGGCTTCACGATTCGAAGGACTCACGCGAGTCTTCCGCGTCCCGCTGCTGCTGGATGAAGCAACGGCGAAGGAAATCGAGCCCGAACTCGGACAGATCGCCGCGACAACCCGGCGACTGGTCAAAGTCCAGCCTGCAGGATTGGCCAAACCCGTCCCGCTTTATCAACTGATTCCCAATCGGTCGATTGCGGCGATTGGCGGTACCGCCGGCAGCGAGCAGTACGCCGAAGCTCTGAAACTGTTCGAAGCGGGCAACTGGGCGAAGGCCGCGAAACTGTGGCAAGGTTTGCCAGAGGATGACCGAGTCAAGGAAGTGCCGCTCGGATACATCCGACAACATGGCGGCCAACCTCCCGCTGGCTGGAATGGGGCAATCCAGTTTCTCAGTAAATAGATCTGCCACAACCTCGAGGCAGGCAATATCGAGCAAACTTCCGTTGCTGCTTTTGGTCGTTGCCAGTGAGTGCTAAAATCCTGAGCACTCGTCATTGTCCGCTTGAATCCGCAGTTGAGCTTGTCTTCAGAAATGTCGAAATCCGCCTCCGCTCACAACTCGAACGCCAACCGAATCGCCAGCAAGACCGCCGAGGAGTTTCGCTTCAAGTCCTCAGCCAGTCGTCCCATGCGAGAGATGACGATGCTGCAGCGCAGCCTCCTGCTCGCGGAAGTCTAGCTCATCTCTTATCTTTCCGTAAAAGAGTGCAATATCGCGGCGGGAAAGCTGGGCTTCATCAAAGGAAAGTTCTTCAATAGCAACGGGGCTCAGGCCTACTGGTTTCAATCGCCACACGACAGCGTTTTAGTCTGCCGGGGAACCGAACCTCACGAATGGAATGACATCAAGGCGGACGCCAATGCGCTCACCGCTGTGGCGGAGACGGTTGGCCGAGTCCATCGCGGGTTCAAGACCGAAGTCGATCGACTCTGGCCGCATGTCGAAAAGGAACTTGAGGCAAACGAACTGCCGCTCTGGTTCTGCGGCCATTCACTCGGCGCGGCAATGGCGCAGATCTGCGCGGGACGCTGTTTAATCTCGTACATTAAGTCGGAGCCCGAGGAAGTTTACACTTTCGGCAGCCCGCGGATCGGCAACCGCGAGTATGTCGAGTACCCGCGGCTGAAACATTACCGCTGGGTTAACAACAACGATATCGTCCCGCGAGTGCCGCCGATGCTACTGGGGTACACGCATTCAGGGATCGAGCTTTACCTCAATCACTTGGGCAAGATTCGCCAAATCTACGGCTGGCGTCGAGTCGTCGATCGAGCTCGCGGCTTTCTTGGCAGCTTGATCAAACTCAGAATCGACCAATTGAGCGACCACTCTGTGACCTCTTACATCGATTGCATCTTTGAGGCGTGCCTGATCGAGGAGGCGACTCACAAACGCCCATCTGCGGGAGCACATCCCAGCCAGCCGGCGAACGCCGCGGAGAGTTGATGTCCAAGAACCCGATATGTCATTGCCCACCCGACGGTCCCCGGGGAAGAGCGACGCCACAACAGGGCGAACTCTGTCCACGCTGCCATGGAAGAAGGCTGAACGCCGAACAACTGCTCCCTTCTCCAGCCAAGCGAAACTCGCAGCAGTCAGCACTGACTGAGTTTCCGGTATTACAACTCGACCAGGCACGCCAGCCAGATTCGCAGGCAAAATTCGCGAGTCCCACCTCTGAACAATCTCCTGCGGGAGAAAAACACTCCGAGGCATTGCGGCAGAAGTCCCACGAGGCGGAGCAAAGGAAGATCTCACGCCTGTTGGCGCTGGCTATTGTGCTCTGGGCTCTGTTTAGTCTTTTGCCAGGGGGAGTTGCTTGGCGAAGTTGGCTTGGAGACTGGTCCGCAGATAGCTTTCCGGTTTGGATACCGCTGTTCGCAGCTTTCGGAGCCGCCCCTTTTTGCCTCGGGTTATTCCTGTGGCAGGTCCCTGATTGGTCCACGCTCAAATCAGTTGCGGCTGGACTTTTGGCTTCAGCTTGCGGTTATGCGTTTGCGGCGACACTGTATGGATTTTCGGGACCAAGCAGCCGCTGGTTAGCTTGGTTGGATTTTCCCCAGACGGATGCGGCGGCCGCCACGCTGTGGTGCTCCTGTATGCTGGTGCTGGCTGCGACCTTGTCTCTAATCTGTTTTCTCGAGGGCCAACGTTGGCAGCGAGTCGAACAACTCTTTGCCGAGTTGCAAAATAACCGGTGATTCACAAGTTCCCGGCTCCGGTTCTAAACTTGCTTGCCGAAACAGCCATTTCCTATTTGGTTTTCAATCCAAATGACGCCTCAAGGATTTAGAGATTGCTTGCTGCTAGTTCCCACCTCGCTGGAGCTCGATCGTCTCCGCTCGAATCGAGAACTTGATCGGACAATCACTGAGTTAGGGGTGGCAGTCGAACTCTGTGGCTTTGGCCCGGTCGCTGCTGCGGCGAAAACCGCTCGCTTACTTGCTCAAACTCAGTACCGTAGAGTCCTTCTGGCTGGCATCGCCGGGTCATATTGCGATTCTCTGCCCGTCGGTTCGGCTTGTCTGTTTGAGCAGGTCAGTTGCTGGGGGATCGGCGCGGGAAGCGGCCAGGAATTCCAGATCGCCCCGCGAATCGGTTTCTCTCAGCTATCGGAAAATCGCCCCGAACAATCCTCTCGGGACATCGTCAATCTTGAGACACCGCCTAATCAAGCAGCCCAAAGGTTATTGCTTACTTGTTGTGCGGCAGCCCAGTCGGAAGACGACTGCAAACAGCGACTAGAACACTTTCCGGAAGCTGTCGCCGAAGACATGGAAGGTTTCGGCGTCGCGCTGGCTTGCCACGCTGCCGGTATTCCACTGGTGATTGTCAGGGGGATTTCGAACCGAGTTGGCGACCGCCGTGTGAGCGGCTGGGCAATCGGACCTGCGCTTCAGGCTGCTGCCGAATTGGCGGCCTACGTTTTGAAGACAAGCTCTCAAGGAGCCCCGTGAGAATGACCGCCGCAACTCCGATTAGGCTCGGGATATCGACTTGCCCGAACGACACATTTGCCTTTCACGGCTTGCTGAATCGCTGCGTCGATTGGCTGGGCCTCGATTTTCAGGTCGAGCTTCTGGATATCCAGCAATTGAACACGCGGCTGCGGAGCGGCAGCTTCGATGTTGCCAAGGCGAGCTTCTATGCGGCTTTGCAATTGGCAAATCGCTACGTCGTACTCCCCAGTGGTTCGGCGCTCGGTTTCGGGGTTGGGCCTTTGCTGTTGGCGAGTCATGGCAATTCGAGACCGAGCCGCGAACAAGCCAGCACGCTGACGCTCTGCCCCGGAGAGAACACAACCGCGCACATGCTGTTTCAGCTTTTTTATCGAGGCTGCGGTCAGGTTCAGCAGGTTGAATTTTCCGAAATCATGCCGCGGCTCATCGACGGCAGCGCCGATTTCGGGGTCTGCATTCACGAGGGGCGGTTTACTTGGCAACAACAGGGGTTGCATCTGGTCGAGGACCTCGGCACCCGCTGGGAAGTGGAGACTTCTTCCCCTCTACCGCTCGGTGGAATCATCGCCAGCCGAGAGCTCTCACCGGAAATCCTGCAGCGGGTCCAAAGTGTGATTCAAAGCAGCTTGCTCTATGGACAGCGACACCGCGAGGAGACGCTCACGACGATGCGCCGCTGGGCTCAGGAACTGGATGACAACGTGACCTGGCAACATGTCGACCTCTACGTCAATGATTGGACGGTCGACTTGGGAGAAGTCGGGGCCAAGGCGCTGAAAGAGTTGGAGACTCGGGCCCATGCCAGTGGGTTATACGGTTTGGCAACAACCG
>JBJTQD010000068.1:0-1183 GCA_046075445.1 Planctomycetota bacterium | reverse complement strand
CCCGGCTTCACCTGCCAGGACCCCGTCAACGGCGACTCTCTTTGGACTGAAAAGAAGATCAAAAAGGGTGCACTCTCTTACGCTGACGGCCGCTTTTACCATCTCCAAGAAGGCGATGGAAAAGTCATTCTGTTCGAAGCCAACGAAAAGGAATGGAAAGAAAAGGGAAGCTTCAAACTCGAGCCACAGTCAGAAAAACGAAACCCCCGCGGCGCCATCTGGGTTCACCCAGTGATCGCAAATGGTAAGCTCTATCTCCGCGATCAGGAAATCATTCACTGCTACGACATCAAGGCGAAGTAGTGTTGATCGCGTAACGACGAGAGCTAAACAGAGCTAAACAAAAAACGATTGCCCTCCAATTCAGGGGCAATCGTTTTTTTGTTGTCGTACGGCCGAGGACGCGGACTGATAGGTGCGATAGTGCAACCAGAGGTTACCGCACATCGGTCAACCTAATTTGCTTTAGCGTCCCGCGAAAGCTGTTTGTGCTTCACGCCGCGCAATGGAGATGCCAACTTGCAAAGCCGCGTCTGAATCAGCAGCGGAACTGAATGTGCTGGTCGCCGGCTTGGAGACCACTTCGACGGGGATGTCCGGGGTAACACCAACTTGCGAAATTGCGTTGCCCTTGGGTGAGAAAAACTTGGCCGTAGTCAATCGGACCCCGCCGCCTCCAATATTCAGCGGGAAGATCCCTTGAACGCTTCCCTTGCCGTAGCTTTGGTAGCCAACCACCACGCCACGTTTGTGGTCGCGAATCGCCGCAGCAAAGATTTCACTAGCGCTGGCGGAGTCTTCATCCACCAACACAACCAGCGGCACTCGCCAAGTTCCTGGCTGCTCAGCCCGATGCGTGAAATCTTCCAACGGATTCCTGCCTTTTGTCGATACAATCACGCCGTCGTAGACAAAGCGGTCAGCGACCTCGACGGCTGCGGTTAGCAATCCGCCCGGATTGCCGCGGACATCGACAATCAAGCTCCGCATTCCCTCGCGTTGAAGTTTCCAAAGAGCCGCATCGAAATCGCGGGAGGTAGTTTTTTGGAAATTGGTCAAGCGAATGTAGCCGACACCATTGGCTCGATCGACCAAGCCAGATTCATCCACACTTGGAATCTCGACCTTGCGGCGTTGCAGTTGCAGGGGTTGAATCGGTTGCTCGTCACGCTTGATATCAAGC
>JBJTQD010000067.1:0-2387 GCA_046075445.1 Planctomycetota bacterium | reverse complement strand
TTTCAACGTAGATAACCTTGGTCACCAAGCGGCCCGCGAGAGCCTGCTCAATATCATCCTCTGAGATCGCGACGAGGACAGGAAATCGCAGTTGCAATTCAGCCGGCGGATTCAGACAACTGACCATCTCCAGCGTCGGGAAAAGATCAAACGTCTTGGTCCGGAACTCACCTTTGATGCGGACTTGATAGATCGGTCCGATGCTGGTGGCAACTGTTGGATCGGCGTATTCACAATCAACCCAGCTACCTTGCCAAGTCGAGACGATCGTCTTCTCGGGCAACATTAGCTTGACCGGCTGTACGCGTCCGACCCACTGGGGATTAGCCAGCAGAGAAGTGAACGCGATATTGCCAGGAACATCATTTGAGTTGGCAAAGCGAGCAGAGACTGAGCTTTGGGCGCAGACCGGCGAGTGGGTCAGCAGGACCGCGATCAGGGCCAAACAGAAGAGGGCAGGCTTCATCAGTCGCGTCTTCCTGGGATTGTTGGCTTGATACATTGCGGAGTGAAGGCCGTAGCCTCTTAAGCTGACATGGCTGCTCATTTCCAAGTCCTGGCTGCTGGAGAAATTTGTTTAGAGGAGGCAGAGACCTTTTCAGGCTCCGACCACTGCGGCGAGGGGGGAATAGAGAAAAAGGGAGCCGCGCGAGTCAATTGATTCGTCGCGGCTCCCTGTAATCATTCAGCATCATCGTTCGAGTTACCGTTCAAGCACTATCGACGGAACATTCCGCCGCCAGTGCTGTTGTTGCAGTCAGCCGGAATCTGACAGTGCACCATGTCTGCCGGCGGCTGGTTGTTGTAGTGAGCCGGTCGGATGGTGTGCTCCTGAATCAGGACGCGGTCAGCTGGGCGAGGATAGCTCAAACCGGGCTTCTGCTTCACATGCACGTTGATTGCCGGAGTTGGGCCCGGAATCGAAGTCGCAGTGTGGTTGTAGATGTTGTACTGCTGCAGGCCAGCCGGACCTCCCAGTGGGATGTGCGGAGGACCAGGCAGACCGATCTGAGTGCCAGTGAATGGCATGCCGTAATTCGGGCCAGTCACACCAGAGATGTAAGCATCGCCGTTGGCAGCAACACCGCCGCCACCCATGCCACCGCCCATCATTACGCCGGCCATGGCATTTCCATCTCCGCCGAGGCGAAGATCCTTGTTGCCCATCCGGATGATGGCGAGAATCGCACCGCGACGGTCGGCTTCGACAATCGGGTCGATGCCTGGATCAAGGCGGGTGCTGACCAGCGTGTCAACGCCAGCCAGAGCCAGCTCTTGGAATTCAGGATCTGGAACGTAGATGACCTTGGTCACGAAGTTGCCGGCGGCAACTTGGTCAAAGTCTTCTTGAGTGAATTGAACTGGAATCGCCGAGTGCGCCAGGTAAGCAGCAGTGCGATTCGAGGCGCTACCGATTTCGAGAGTTGGATAGAGTTCGGTGCCCGGTCGACCTTCGATCGAGCTAACTCGCAATCGGTAGATCGAGCCTTGAACAAAATTCTGGCGACCAGGGACAACCAGCGGAGTCGAGTCGTACATCCCGACTGCGGATACGTCCCAGTTGATATTCATCCCTTCAGGCTTGTCAAATAAAACCTGAACGGTGCCAAAGCTGGCAGCGGGAGCTTGGCCATAAACGCCAGGACCCATGCCGCCTCCGAATGGAGTTCCACCAAGCGACGAGCTGGCGGACAACACACCCGGACCAGGACCACCAACGCCCGGGCCAGGTTCGGCCAACATAACGGCGGGTGGCAGATTGTGACTGACCGGCAGGCCTTTGCGAACCCACGGCTTTTGAGCGCTGGCGACGCTGGTCAGCGTCATCAACGTCAAACATAAAGCAATTCGAACAAACATCGGAAATCCCCCTTGAGCTGAATGATCCGCCCTTCGGTCACGTAGTGCGGGGTGACCGGATGCGGGCTCGCGGCAGCACATGCTCCGCCAAGTCTTGGTTTTCACGAACGAATCAGCATTGATTCCGCTGACAAACTGACGTGGACGGTTTCGAAAGACACACCTAAGATGCCCCCTCAACCGCCACAGCTGGATCTCGCCAGCGGTCAATGCAGACTGCAGTGGCGGCGAACTCTCGGCAGGGAAAATTCCCCGTCCGGAAAGTACGCAACGCCGGCGCATTTTCTGCGCCTGCAATCGTGTAATTAGATTCGGCGCGAAAGATTGTGATTCTTTGGTAAAATCGGCAATTTCATGACATGAGAGCAGAATTGCTAATATCGGCCTGGCTGCTACTAGCAGCGGCCTTGATCTGGGGTGTGCCCAAACTTTGGACGCAAAGTTTTCCCGACTTGCCCAGCTTGGAACAAACCACTGATAGCAACGCCGCTTTAGCTAGCTCGCAGAGCGGTTCAGACAGTTCAGAG
>JBJTQD010000066.1:0-601 GCA_046075445.1 Planctomycetota bacterium | reverse complement strand
CGGATGGGTTTACCAACTTGCCGCTCTACGACCAGTTGGATGACGACTCGCAGGAAGCTTTTCGTCATCGGATGGCGGCGACCACGTTTGGCATCGCACCGCCGGGAGACGTGCCGCTGCAATACGACGAACGGTTTTTTGCATTTCGGCGGGGCTTGCAAAGCTGGGTCACCGCTGGCAGTCCGGAAATCGCGGCTGACATGGCTGCAGCGAAATTCGGTGTTCGCCAGCGGTGGCAAACCAAGCGCGGACTTCCGGGCCGCGAACGGATCATCGATTGGATCACGCTTGATGCAGAGACCGTCCTCTTCCCCGATGCAGACAGAGACAACTTTGGTGCGAACTGGGGCCTGTTCGACTATGACTTTCAGTGGCACGTCGGCGATCGTTTGAGCTTTGTATCCGACGGCTACTTCGACTTCTTTGCCCAAGGACTTCGGACCGCCAGCTTCGGGATGCACATGAGCCGTCCTGAAATTGGCAACCTCTACCTCGGCTATCGCTCGATCGAGGGCCCGATCAGCAGCAATATCTTACTTGCATCAGTCGTCTACCGGTTGAGCGATAAATGGGGTGTTCGGGCTGGTTCGGCAATCGACTT
>JBJTQD010000065.1:0-2128 GCA_046075445.1 Planctomycetota bacterium | reverse complement strand
AGATCGCGAGTTCACAGCGGCTGCCGCAGCGTCGCTCGGTAAAAACGGAGCAACGATCTACGGACAAGTGAACGGATCGGCTAGCGACGCCCGCTTTGCTTTGGAGAAACTCGTCGAGACGGGACTTTCAGTCGACGCAATCGCGACCAATGATGTGACCGCGAAATGGAATGTGTACGACCGCTTTCCGCAAATTGGTTCAGCCAAATGCGTGACCCCACGAAATTACCTTTGGCCCGACTTCCTTAAGCTCAGCAATTTGATCGGCGTCGCCAATCAGACTGCGATTTACGCTATCATCGCGGTGGGGATGACGCTGGTGATCATTACTGGGGGAATTGATCTCTCGGTCGGCAGTCTGGTCGCGCTGGCGTCGGTCGTCACCGCCCTGCTGATTCGCGGTTATGGCGGCCCGGCGGCGAGCCCCTGGGTCGTCGCTCTTTCCGTTGCAGCGGGGATCGCCGTGTGCGCAGGGCTGGGCGTCTTCCATGGACTACTAGTGACGCTGGGACGGGTTCCGCCTTTTGTCGTGACGCTCGGGTCTATGCTGACGGCGCGAGGAGCGGCGAGGTGGCTCTCCGAAGCCCGCTCGATCCCCGAACTACCCGCGTCTTTCCTTTGGCTGGGCGGTGGCAAGACACTCGGCATTCCGCATCCGATCATTCTGATGGTCGTCGCTTATTTGATCGCCCATTGGCTGATGTCGCGGACCGTCTTTGGCCGCTACGTTTACGCGATTGGAGGCAATCCCGAAGCGGCTCGGTTGTCCGGCGTGCCCAATCGCTTAGTCCTGACATTGACGTATGCGCTCTGCGGTGCGCTCGCAGGACTGGGCGGTGTGATTCTCGCCTCGCAACTGGGAGCTGGTGATCCAAAGTTCGGCAATATGTATGAGCTGGAAGTGATCGCTGCGGTCGTTGTCGGGGGGACTTCGCTCCGCGGCGGCCAAGGCAAGATCTTTGGGACGTTGATTGGAGCGTTCATCATTGCCGTGATCAGCAATGGAATGAATTTGCTTGGGCTCGATCCCGACTTGCAGCTAGTCGTTCTGGGCAGCGTGCTCACGCTCGCCGTGCTGTTGGATGCGGCAACGCGTTCCGAGCGGGTGATTTAATTGCAGCGGACAACCCTAGGAATCGACTTCTTCGTTTAGCTAGTAGCCGTGAAGCGAGGTGAAGCGAATTCGACCTCTACATTACAAACGGCCACGCTCGAAGTAGGTTTACTTTGCGTTCGAAGTTGGGGTGCCGCTCAGAAGGTTGAGCTTATTCGCCCCCTCACTCACCAGTTTCTCGTTGCTTCAAACCCGGCGACGGCGACGGAGCAGGAGAGGTTTAGGCTGCGGACGTGTTCGGAAGTTGGAATTCGAAGTAGCCGCTCTGGGTTCACTGCGGTAATACTCTCGGGCAGCCCGCTCGTTTCGCAGCCGAAGACCAAAGCGTCGCCGGGCTGGTAACTTACTTCGCGAAAGGAATGGACCGCTTTCTTGCTGAAGTACCACCACTGCCTCGCCGCCAGTGTCTGCTGCAGGTGCTCCCAGTTGTCGACTACCTGCCAGTGAAGATGCTGCCAGTAATCGAGACCGGCCCGTCGCAAGCGTTTCTCGTCGATGCGAAAGCCCAGCGGCCGGACGAGCCAAAGCTTTGCCCCCAAGGCAACGCAAGTCCGACCAATCGCTCCCGTATTCGGTGCGATTTCGGGCTGATGCAGCACGATATGCAGCCGAGGGGGAATCCCGTGCTGCGGAACGTTTCCGGTCAATTCGTTAAGGGGAAGCGACATACGCGGTGCCGAGATATTCAATTTAACTTGGCAAGTTGTCTGAGCAGCCAAGCGGCTCAGCCAATCGCAACCAACTCGCCATCGGGACAATCGTAACGAATCGGCTGGTCTTTCGGTCAGTAGGTCCGGCCGATCAGGCCGCTGAAGTTGTGCTGAGTGAGCAGAACGCGGTTTTACAAGCCGTTGACGATCTCCCGCTCCCCCGGGAAACTAGGTTGGTGGCGCGATCGTAGAGCGATTGTCCCCAACAGCTGGCGAGTGATGGCAAAGCCAACCTCACCGCCCGAGCAGTTGAGGACAACTGCTCTACGAGCTGACAGCCCAGCTTCGGCGGGGTCGGGAGACC
>JBJTQD010000064.1:0-886 GCA_046075445.1 Planctomycetota bacterium | reverse complement strand
CAACTTTGGAAGCGATCGCCTGCAGGGTCCAGCCCCAGCGGTATCGCCAGTCGATGATTTGTCGCAGCTGCGGGTCGAGCGACCGCAGTTGCTCTTCCAGCCAGCGGATCTGATCCTGGTCGACCGTTTGCTGCGGATTGTTTCGGGTATGTCCTTCCAGTCTCGCGACGGCGCGCTGGCGACGGTTTTCTTTTCTCAGCCAATCGTAGGCAACGCTGCGCGTGACGACTCGGACGAACGCGTTCAGCTCGTTCTGTCCACCGAGCGGCTTGAGGCAACGCATCAGCTTGAGCATCGACTCTTGGACAATGTCGAGACAGGTCTGGGTGTCGCGTCCGGTTGCTTGTCGAGCCGTCTCGAGGGTGAACTGGAAGTAGTCTTCGAAGAATTGCTCAAAGGCCGCTGAGTCGCCGTTTGCGATGCGGCGGCTCAAATCGGCCCAGTGGCTATCCGTAGCTGCCTCGGCCACGCTTTCGGTGCGTGTTGGTGTTTGGTCAGCGCGAGACAAGCTGAACTCCAGCATCGTAAGAAAAACACCGTGTAGAGAAACGTGGCTGGCAACTCGGAGATGAAAGGTCGCGCGGAGTATTTGACGCTGTGACCGTTCGGGCGAAAATCGGTTACCTCGGGCAGCGGTCCCGGTTTGGGAGTGCTTTCCGAGGTAACCGTAGGCGTTCATCAGATTTTCGTTCGAGTTGAACCGAAAGACAATTCGGAAGCTTAGTTTCCGTCTGAGTTAGAGGACTGACCGGCAGGATTTCCCGATGGATCTACCTTGGATGGAAGGTTGAGAACACGGTCGATGGCTGCCTGACATTCCGGGCTTCCCATTAAGTAAGCGGTCGACGGCTGGCCCTCGATGAACACGTACTGCTGCCCGCCAATT
>JBJTQD010000063.1:0-1810 GCA_046075445.1 Planctomycetota bacterium | reverse complement strand
CTGGCTTTTCTTCGCTGCCGGTGGGTTCGCACCGCGGCATGCGTATTTGTTAATGAAAATCTTCCTGCCGGGTGCGACCCACCCTACGTCTTCTGTTTCCGCTGCGTCCTCTGTGTTTACACATTCATCCTGCTTTCCTCCAGCCGCTGCGGCTTGTAACACTCGCACCGATTCTGCCCCCGCCCCAGTCTCGCTGATCGATAAATTTTCTGTTGAAGATTAATGACCGGGCAAGCTTTGCCGATATCTGGTCAAGAGCCAAAAAAGTTTTCTGGATGGCCCGACCGACAACGGATTGTCAAACAAACGAGTTTCTTTCGTTGGTTTGAGGTGTCGCCATGTTAGGTGCCTGGCCGCATTACCTGTTAATGACCGAAGTCCATCCCGCGGGGGAGGAGGACCTCGTCGGCCGTTGGAAATTTGTCCTGCAGCAAGTTGGGGGATCAGAGCGGGTCGAAGTCTCTGATTCCGAACCCGATTCCAGTAGCGAACGATTACACCTGTTGTCAGTCGTGCGTGGATTGGAGGAGCTTGACCAACCCTCCGAAGTAAAACTGATCACACCGAGCCGGTTTGTGGTCAGCGGCATTCGGAGTGGGCTGGAGCAGTGGCGGGAAAACGATTGGATGTGGGAACGCTTTGGGGAGATGGCTCCCGTGAAGTACGTCGACTTGTGGCAACGGGTCGATCGAGCTTGCCAAATTCATCGGCTTGAGTGTCGCATCTGGCGCTTGAATCGGCAGCTGGAAACGCCTTCGGCGAACAACTCCGTTCGACGCAGCCCGGTTATTCCGCTGCCCAACTGGATGGGCTGGGAATGGACACAGCGGTTTGGCTATCCGGTTGCAATTCCAACTCAAGTTGGGCTGGTACACGGTTAACGGACGCGGCAAGGATTTGGCGACCGCCGTTCAAAGAGCGGCCGGTAGAGCAGCGACTGGCGGATCAAGACGATTCACCAGCCGGGGAATAGTTTGAGGAAGTTTGGCTGGCCGGGTTAAGCCTGACGGGTCAAAGCGTCGGTGTTGGTTAACATATTGAAGGACTGAAATTTGACGAACGTTTTCAATGAGACAACAGGCGGCACTTGGCGTGGATCGACAGGCAGCCGTTTGGCAAGTGCTGGGCGGGTTGGAATCGCTCCGTTCAGCGGTTCACTTTTCTCGAGTCATGACGGAATGAATTCACCGGCAAAAACTTATTCCGGTACCCCGATCGCCGAGAGCTTTCTCGGCGAGATGGACATGCATCTGTTCGGCGAGGCGAGACATTACCGCCTGTACGAACGGCTTGGGGCTCATCCGCGCACCGTCGATGGCCTGAATGGCGTCAACTATGTCGTTTGGGCTCCAAATGCCAGAAGCATCAACGTCATCGGTTCGTTCAATGACTGGACACCCGGCCAAGCGTCGATGCGAAAGCATTCTCCTTCTGGCTTGTGGGAGGTTTTCGTTCCTGGCTCAAAAGTCGGCGACGTCTACAAATTCCGCCTTGAAGATGCGCAGGGCCACATTGTCGACAAATGCGATCCATTCGCCTTCACCGGAGAAGTCGTCCCCCGCTCGGCGTCGATCGTCACCAATTTGAGCGACTATCAATGGGGCGATAAGGAGTGGGTTGCAAAGCGTGCACAAGGCGATTCGGCTCAACGCCCAATCTCCATTTACGAGGTACACCTGGGCAGCTGGCGACAAGACCGCAATCTCAATCACGGCTGGATGAACTACCGCGACTTGGCTCATCAGCTGGTCGACTACTGCCGCGAAATGGGATTCACGCATCTCGAACTACTACCCGTTTCGGAGCACCC
>JBJTQD010000062.1:0-1358 GCA_046075445.1 Planctomycetota bacterium | reverse complement strand
TAATCCGCTGAATCCTAGTTCTCAAATCGAGCCGATTCAATGGCAGCCTTCAGCGTTAAGTGCGAAATGACACAATTCTCGGGCAAGTTACCCAGCAGCCCCCCCTAAATACAGGGATTAACCCGTAACGCTACTGACAATTATTTCATCCACAGAGAGTGGGAGTAAACCGCTTTTCTCCTCGACAGTTCCTCGGCAATCTCAAACTGAGCGCGGCCCGGACTCGAAAAATACTGACTCAACAAACTCTAATGTGACGTCAAATAATCGCTCAGCAATCATCCCCACATCATCACGTTCGCCAACAATATGCAGAGTCCGATGCATGTGGTTGTAACTTTCCCCCCCTAGCAAACACAACGCGGGTGAAAGCGTTTCCAACTCGTAAAACGGCCCAAGGCATCCACCCGTTTCATTCGGGCCGTCGTTGTAGACATTCACCACATCTCCTCGAAATGGCTCCGCCTGAATCTGCCAGAGATTGTTGCAATAACCGTTTTCGATGCGCTCTGGCAAATTGAACTGGACGATGGTCAACCTTCGCTCCTCTGGCGTCCAACTTCCAAGCATTCCCTTGGCTCGCCCAAAGCCCACTCCGAGCTTGCTTCGGTATCGGCCGTCTCCCTTAAAAAAAGCGATTCCCCGCTCCCGGTCCACGCGCAAGCGACTCGCATCGACCGGACCAAAGTAATCGCTGGTGACCTCAGGCAAACCGGGAGTTAACGGCTCACGCTGAAACGGAAGCAACATCACCGTGCGAGGCGTCGGGCGAAACATTCCCAAGTTCCAAATACAGGGGAGCCCACTCGTTACCTGCCAATCCACACTTCCAGCATTCGTCAGGCAATTTCGGCTCTCATGACCAACCGCCGATACCCCTGGGGGTAACTCACAGTCGACTAATCGCTCAACGGACGCTCGCTCAAGCAATTCAACTTCGCGCTCGAGCCGTAATTGGAACTCTGTCCCAAGATGATTGCGAACCCGGCCCACGCTCCTCAGCCTGATCATCGTCGCCGTCGCACTAGTGACCTCAAAAGGTTGGCGATCAATCAGAGCGGGACAGCGCCAAGCCGCAAACTCGAACGGCTGGCCAGGTTCAAAGTAAAACGCGAATTGACCTCCCTCGGGACCGATCCAAAACCGGTCCTCGCCGCCATGCAAATTGGCCTGCTGGTCCACGCGACCACTTGAAATAAACGCTTCATTAATCCAGCCAAATCCAAGACTCCCCGGTCCGCCGACCGTTGAAGTCATCGTCTTGCCTTGCCACTGCGGGGCAACCGCAACTCGCTCGCCCCCACTCCCCTCCAGCAAAACAATTTCCGTATGCCGTCGCAGAAACTCCAGGTCGCGAT
>JBJTQD010000061.1:0-1021 GCA_046075445.1 Planctomycetota bacterium | reverse complement strand
CGACAAGCAGGGCTCTTGGGCCAAAAAGGAGGAAATCGCGCTAAGCCGTTCGGTTCGGGTGCCGCCGTTTCGTCTCCTGCTCACCGCTACGGCGCGATGCTTACTTGCCGCAATAGTCGATCGTCCGAGCGATTTCGCTCTTGAGCTTTTCGCGAGAAACGATTCGGTCGACAAAGCCATGCTTCAGCAGAAACTCGCTCGTTTGGAATCCGTCAGGCAATTCGATTCGAATCGTCGCCTTGATGGTTCGTGGACCGGCAAAACCGATTAACGCTTTCGGCTCGGCAAAAATCACATCGCCCAGCGAAGCAAAACTCGCCGCCACGCCGCCCATTGTCGGATTGGTCAGGACGGAAATGTAAAGACCTCCCGCCTTGTCGTAACGGGCCAGCGCGGCCGAAACTTTGGCCATCTGCATCAGCGAGAGAATTCCCTCGTGCATTCGGGCTCCACCGCCCGAACCGCTGATGATGATCAGCGGCAACTTCTCTTCGGTGGCTCGTTCAACCAGCCGAGCCAACCGCTCGCCGACAACCGAGCCCATGCTTCCCATGATAAAAGCCGAATCGGTGACGCCAAATGCTACTCGGCGAGCGCGAATCATACCGCATCCAGTAACCGCTGCATCCTTCAAGCCGGTCTTAGCTTGCTCAGTGACGAGCCGTTCTGCGTACGGGCGGCTGTCCGCAAATTGCAGCGGGTCGACCGGCATCAAATTGGCATCCCACTCTTCGAACGTTCCCTCGTCGAGGACTTGCTCGATGCGCTGCTGAGCCGAAACGTACATGTGATACTGGCACTCGGGGCAGACGTTCATCCGCTTCTCGGCTTCTTTGCGAAAAACGGCGGCCTTGCAGCCAGGGCATTGAATCCAGGTCCCCTCAGGCACTCCGCGTTTCTTGGTTCGCGAGTTGTTCGAGGTCGTCTGGTTGTCGAGCGTGTCGGACATGGAAAGCATAACCTTGCCAAGATGCAGCCGGGACTCTTCGTTCAGGTCGCACGAACCGTGCGGAAGGTTGGG
>JBJTQD010000060.1:0-6504 GCA_046075445.1 Planctomycetota bacterium | reverse complement strand
CACCGCCTGCATCGCCGCGATCACCCCGAGTTTGCCAAACCGGCCAATGTCATCAGGATGCAGGTGTTGTGCATGCTCAATGCGCCAGCGCCGCGGTTGTCCGGTGGGGTACTTCTTCAAAGCCGCTTCGAAGATATCCAGCGTCTCACGGTTGGCTCGATCGCCAATCGCGTGTACGCACAGTTGAAAATCGCGAGTTGCGCAGAATTCCGCTGCCGCTTGGACTGTCTCCAAAGGAATGGTGTTCAGCCCCACCGAAGTCGGCAAGTCGGCGTAGGGAGCGAGCAGCCAAGCGCCGTGCGGGCCGAGTGCACCGTCGATGGACAACTTCACCGCCGAGACGGTCAGGAATTGGTTTCCGTATCCGACCATCTTTAGGCTGGAAGCCTGTTGCCGAATTCGTTCCAAGTCGTCCCGCACCATTACCCATAAACGCAGCGGCAGTTTGCCCGCAGCCGCATAGCGTCTCAAACTTCGAATCGAATCGACAGGCGTTCCGGCATCTTGAAAACTGGTGATTCCATATCGCAGACACTCAGCTCCTGCCAACTCAATCGCTCTCGCAAATTCGGCGTCTCGCTGCTCGACCGATTGCCGCGAGACATCACGGGCAAGGGCGCGGCTGACCAAATCCTGAGCTCGCTCGCGCAGAACCCCTGTTGGCGCTCCGCCAGGGAGTTTCAAAATCTCGCCGCCCTCGGGCGAGGTGGTATCCGGCGTGACGTCCCCCAAACGCATCGCGTAATCGTTAGCGATACTCATATGGCCGCTGGCATGAGTCAGCAGCACGGGGTGATTCGGCGCGACTCGCGACAGGGCTTCGGCCGTCGGGTACCCCTCAACGCTCGGCTCCGGTGCCTGCTCCCATTTGGATTGGTGCCAACCGCGGCCGATGATCCATTGCCCCGGGGGAGTGACGCGAGCGGCCACCTCCACTTGAGCAACCACTTCCTCCCAAGTCTTCGCCTGGGCCAAGTTCAGCATCATCAGCGACTGTCCCAGCCCCAGAAAATGTCCATGTCCCTCAATCAAGCCGGGGATAACGGTCTGGTCTCCCGTCAACTCGATCACTTTGGTTTCCGCTCCGACCAAAGCGCCGACTACTTCAGAAGTTCCGACCGCCAGAATCCGCTCGCCTTTCAAGGCAATCGCCTCGGCTTCGGGCTGCGACTGGTCCATCGTCAGAACTTTTCCACCCCGAATCACCACGTCCGCCAGTTGGGCAAAGAGAGCACTCGGACAAGCAAAGAAAAACACCGCGAAGAGCAAAGCGAATGGGCGGCACGTAACGAATTTGGGATTCAGTTTCATCGTCAAAACTCCAAGTGCAAGCGGCATCAGACCGCAAGTCTATTTTTACGTCACCTAATCAAAGCGAATTCAATTCGTGGTCAATAAGTAGCTACGCCGCGCAATTGCAGCCGCAGAAAGTTCAGGACCTGCTTGATACTGCGATTCAATCGCAGCGAGGTGTGCCCCGCGTGCGTGAATTCTTGCTGGGCACAGCGGTCTGGCCCGACCAGCGTTACCAGATAGGTCGCTCGCGACTCGACTGGTTGTAGCGGTCCGATTACCACTCCGTAGTCAGCGGAAAACTGTGCCCGCACTTCCTCGGCTTGCTCCAACCAGCGATGTTCGGCTAGTTCTTCGCTCGCCTCTGCAACGAGCGGCAAAGCCAAGCTCCCACGCAGTACTCCACTGCCGCCGGCAGCCTGAGCCAGCAGCGATGCGACCGCACCATGCAGGCCAAAATCGCAGATCGCCAAGGAGACACCAGCCGACTGCAATTGTCCGACGAGCACTTGCTCCAGTGTTTGATCACCGCGACTGAAAATCAGGTCGCCGAGACACTCTTCGATGGTTTGAACGGTCGGGGCCATTTGTTGGCGAGCATCTTCGAGGTCGCGACCACGGGCTTGGATCCGCAGCGAAATCGTTGCTTGACTCGCCGTGATCCCGACCCTCGGGGTCCGCTGGCGGTTGATCAAGTCAGGAAGCATCGACTCGATTTGGCTCTCTCCCGCCCCGAAGCAGTTGATCACCTCCATAAACAACTGCCGGCCATCGCCAATCATCGAGTTGATTTCAGGTACGACCGAATGATTCCACATCTCGACCATTTCGGCCGGGACACCGGGCAAACAGAAAAACCGAGTACGTTTTCCTTCGCGTTCAACAACGAGGTCAATTCCCGGAGCCGTTCCCTCGGAATTGGGAATCACACGACTACCCCGCGGAAAATCGGCTTGCACGAGATTGGACTCTGGCATCGGCCGCTTGGCCCGCTGAAACAGTGATTGAATATGAGCAACAGATTGTGGATCGCGTTCCAGCGGCACGCCTGCCAACTCTGCCAGACAACTGCGAGTCAGATCATCGGCTGTCGGCCCAAGGCCACCGGTGGCTATGACGAGATCGACTCGCTGCAAAGCGTTGGCAAACACGGCGACATTATCCGCGGCGTCGTCGCCCACTGTGGTATGAAACGCTACGTTTAATCCGAGTTCGCAACAGCGCTGGCTCAACCACTGCGAGTTGGTATCCAAGCGTTGGCCGGTGGTCATCTCATCACCGATCGAGATGATTTCTACTTTCAAGTGATTCGCTCCCACATGTGGCTGTTACCAAGCCTTACCCTTGGCCCGAGTGCCACAAATCGCGACTCGCATTCCAAGTGCCCGCGCCATCGCTGCCTTAGCCTGCAAAGCCTTGTCGGCGGCGGCCGCATCGTCCGCATAAACGACTTGGATGTGATTGCTTTTGTGGCGAGCCATCATCTGGTCGCGTGTCACTCCATAAGTCACGGCGTGCATGATCGGCCATTCACGTGTCGTTAGATTCCAGCGCCGCTCTGTCTCTTTCGCCGGCATTTCGACGACTTTGGCCCTGCCGAGATCCATATTTAAGCAATCGTCGGCGACAAAGATTCTCGACCAAACGATTTCGCCCGGCTTGGAAATACCCCGCAATGTTCCGCCGCCGGAAGGAAAGTACATTGGAACCTGCCGCAGACTCGACGCCCCCTTCCAACCGCCAATGAAATGGGCTGGCGGAGCCGCGCCGCTGATCAGAAATACCCAAACATACTCGTCCGTCGTGCCGGTCGGATCGGAGTCACCCCAGCGCAAATCATGCAGCGTGTTCTCGACCGGCTGGCCCATCGCCTTATGGATCCGGTAGGTCATCAAACAGTCCAGACCCGCGCACTCATCGACTTCATTGAAATGCGGAACCGGTTGGCCTTTGTAAAGGACTCGCTTCCCATCGCGGCTCGGAACAGGCGGTCGGTCGGTGTTGTTCAAAATCCCCTCGACCATGTCGCTCGCTGGCATCAGGTCCTTCAGTCCCTGCTGATACTGAATTCCGATGGTGTCACAACCGAAGTCGTCGGCAATTCGCACTGCAGCGATGTACATCTTGCATTGCATCAGCATCTGGGCTTCGGTCAATTCCGTAGCGTGGTCCTTACCTAGTTGGAACTTCAAGCCCTTCTTTCGCAACCACTCCAGCGTTTGCCGAGCCAACTGGTCATCGACCGTGGTCGCTTCGTAGTAGAGCGCGCTCTGGCTCAATCGTTCTTTAAACACGCCTGTCGGATGGAGCAGGTGATCGGGGATGATCGCATTGAACATTCCCATGCAACCTTCATCGAAGACACCCATGATCGCTTTTTCTTGCTGCAGTTGAGCAGCCAGCGCCTCGCCGAGCTTGACCGATGAAGCGTCCAGCTTCACGTCTTCGATTGACTGAACATGCGACATATCGTGCGAGACTTTGCCCTTGGTCAGCCACTGCTTCAGCTTTTTCCGGAAGTCAGGCGAGGCGAAGTCTTCGCTCCAGAGCGTGCTGTATTTGACTCCTGCCTTGGTGAGCGATCCATTGAGGTTCAGCATTCCAACAAGCCCGGGCCACTGCCCAGACCAATTGGCGACTGTCAAAATCGGCCCGCGATGAGAGACCAGCCCGTGCAATAAGTGGTGTGAGTACTGCCAGACGGCTTCGGCAACGATCAGCGGCGCGTCCCGGTCGATCTTGGCAAAGACATCCATCCCTTGGCGTTGGGAGGCAATGAAGCCATGGCCCACTGCTTTGTCAAAAGGATGGCCACGGCGGATTTTCCAGCCGCAATCGGCGACTGCGATTGCGAGTTGCTGCTCCATTTCTTGCTGAGCTGGCCAGCAGCCCCGGTTGGCCGAAAGTCGCAAATCTCCGCTGGCGACGAGAATCACCTCATTCGAAGCAGCTTTAGGCGGCGGGGTCAGTTTGGGAAGCTCAGTGCGGACAGCCATGGTGAAAATTCCGTGTGTTTAAATTTGAAGCTCTGGGGAATAAAAAACGCCGACGAGGCCGGGGCTACGTAAGATGGCCATTGTAAAGTTTGTCGCTCGGACCGAACAGCAAGCGACCCGAGCAGCCCTTAAAACCGGGACGACCGGCAAGCTTTATCAAGCTCCCCTCAGAACCGTTGCCCCAGCCCACTTCGCAGGGCGAGTTGGCCTTTACCGCCTTGCCAGACTAGTTCGATACCAGAAGTACAAAGCAATGCCTTCGGGCAAACCGGTTCAACCTGCGCCGAAACGCATGGAACCGTAAGTGGCTTGAGACCGAGTTAAGATCGCCTCTCCACTGATCCAGCCAATTTTTTTGGAGTTCGTCCCATGTGCGGGATTGTTGGTTACGTCGGCCCCCGAGTCGCCCAGGAATTTTTGATCGAGGGGCTGCGACGATTGGAGTACCGTGGCTACGACAGCGCCGGTACGGCAACCATCGACCCCAACTACGAATTTCAGATTCTCAAATCCGTTGGGAGAATCAGCGGATTGGCGGCGCAGATTGCCACCCACCCATGCCGAGCCGGGATCGGAATCGGTCATACCCGCTGGGCGACTCACGGACCGGCGACTGTCACCAACGCACACCCGCACATCGGTGGTGAAGAACAATTGGTCGTCGTGCACAATGGCGTGATTGAGAACTATGCCGACCTGAAATCCCGATTGCAAAAGAAGGGCTATCAGTTTGTCTCTGAGACGGATACCGAGGTGATTGCTCACCTGGTCGCCGATTGCCTGAAGTCGAAGCAGCAGGCCAGCGCGAAGGGCGAGTCACACGAAATCCAAACAGCGGTCGACGCGATTAAAGAAGCAATCGCACAACTGCGTGGCACTTATGGACTGGCCATCATGTTTCGCCAGTGGCCGGACACTATTTTCGCAGCTCGGCTTGGCAGTCCATTGGTTGTGGGCATCGGCGACCATGAGCATTTCCTCGCCAGTGATGCGTCACCCCTCGTCGGATACACCGACCGCATTGTCTATCTGGCGGATCATCAAGTCGCCGTTATCCAAACTGACTCGCTGGAGATCTCGCATCGCGATCGCGGGATTGTAGAACATGATGTCCATGAACTTGCGATCGACTCACGCGAAGTTGAGCTCAATGGCTTTGACCATTACATGCTCAAGGAAATCTTTGAGCAGCCGGAATCGCTGCAGAACACTCTGCGCGGGCGGTTGAGTGAAGACGATGCAACTGCGGTGCTGGGGGGGCTGAACCTCAGCCCGCATCAACTGCGCCGGATCAAGCGAATCGTGTTGACTGCCTGCGGAACGAGTTGGCACTCGGCCTTGGTCGGCGAATACCTGCTGGAAGAGATCGCTCAAATCCCCGTCGAAGTGGAGTACGCCAGCGAATTGCGTTATCGCAATCCACCGATGGATGAAAATACACTTGTGTTTGCAATCACTCAAAGCGGGGAGACGGCTGATACGCTCGCGGCACTTCGCGAAATGAAACGCAAGGGCCATCTCACTCTGGCAATCTGCAACGTCGTTGGCAGTTCGATTGCTCAGGAATCCGGTGGCGGAGTTTACTTGCACGCTGGTCCGGAAATCGGCGTCGCTTCGACGAAAGCCTACACGTCGCAATGCCTCGCACTGGCGATGCTGGCGCTGCACTTCGGCCGACTGAGACATCTCAGCTACAACGCTGGGCGAAAGATGATTGAGCAGATGAAACTTCTGCCCGATACAGTCCGACGGGCACTGAAGACGAACGAAGTGGTCGCCGAAATCGCCCGCAAGTATTACGACTGCAACAATTTCCTCTACCTCGGCCGGCACTTTAACTTCCCGACAGCGTTGGAAGGCGCGTTGAAGCTCAAAGAGATCAGCTACATCCATGCCGAAGGGTATCCGGCCGCGGAAATGAAGCATGGCCCGATTGCGCTGGTCGATCGAAACACACCGAGCGTCTTCGTCATGCCCAAGGGATTCATCTACGACAAGGTGATGTCCAATCTTGAGGAGATCAAAGCTCGCGGCGGGCCGGTGATTGCAATTGCGGCGGAGGGCGATGAACGGATCGCGGAAGTAGCCGATGATGTCGTCTACATCCCGCACATTCACGAATTCCTCCAGCCGATTGTCTCAATCATTCCGCTGCAGTTGCTCGCCTATCACATAGCCGTTCTGCGGGGCTGCGACGTCGACAAGCCGCGGAACC
>JBJTQD010000059.1:0-3847 GCA_046075445.1 Planctomycetota bacterium | reverse complement strand
GGTTGGCATCTACCTGCTCGGCGCCGGGCTGTTCTGGCCCAACTACCTCCCGCTGCTGTTCGCGCTACCCGTACTGGCAGTTCTGCTCGGCTACAGCTACGCCAAGCGATTCACAAATCTTTCGCAGTTCTGGCTTGGACTTGCCTTAGGGCTTGCCCCAATCTGCGCATGGATTGCCATTCGCGGCAACGCCGTGATTGCCCAGCCCAGCGACTTGCTGCCGGCCCTCGTCCTCGGACTGGCCGTCATGTTTTGGGTGGCCGGATTCGATACGCTCTATGCTTGCCAAGACTACGAGTTCGATCGTCAGACTGGACTGCGCAGCATCCCCACGGCGCTTGGGATCCCGAAAGCACTTCGCTTGGCCGCCATCTGCCATGCCATCACGGTGTTGCTGCTGGCCGCGCTGCCGCTGACCTATCTCGTCGCGGAGCCAGATTTGGGGCTCGACTGGGTCTGGGGAGCGGGCGTTGCCCTGATCGCCGGCTTGCTGGTCTACGAACACCGGCTGGTCCGCCCGGACGATTTGTCACGGGTAAATCAAGCGTTTTTCAACGTGAATGTCGTCGTCAGTCTGGGGCTGCTGGTTGTCGGCGTGCTCGACCTGACGGTTATTTGAAGGGGGAAAGTCGGAATGCGGAATGCGAAATGACTTCGGGTCAAACTCGTCCTCGCCGCGAACGCAAACCGCTCGATGTGTCTAACGCCCACCAAGCGTTCGCCGCGGGCGGAAAGCGCTCGGCGCGGGGCTCCCGACCCCAAAGCGCTCGGCGCGGGGCTCCCGACCCCGCCGATTCCCCGACCTCCGGTCTCCCGCCCCTTCCGCCCGCTTTCCCACCGCCCTCAAACCCCATTCACCACCCTGTCGACGAAATCGTTCATCCTTATGATGGATCGCTTTCCCAAACCTTTACTCCAATTAGCTCGCCATGATCTCCACGATTGATCCCAAACTAAAAGCGATTCGCGACAAGGTCGAAGCCGGAGAGCGGCTCAGTTTCGACGACGGCTTGCTGATGTACGACCCGGAAATCCCAGTCAACGACCTGGGGCAACTGGCCAACCTCGTGCGCGAGCGGATCAACGGCAACTTCGGCTACTACAACATCAACACCCACCTCAACGCCACGAACATCTGCGTTTACCGCTGTGTGTTCTGCGCGTTCCGGTCCGACCTCCGCAGCCCCAAGGGCTACATCATGAGCGACGAGCAGGTGCTCGAGCGCGGTCGCGAGGCCGTCGAGAACGGTTGCACCGAAATGCACATCGTCGGCGGGCTGCATCACCAACGAAAGTTCGACTGGTACCTGAACCTGATCAAGCTGTTGCATGACAATTTCCCAACGCTCCATCTTAAAGGCTGGACCGCGGTTGAACTGAACTGGTTTGAATTCCTCACCAAGGAGTCGACTGAGTGGGTCCTGCGGCAACTGGTCGATGCCGGCTTGGGCAGCCTTCCCGGCGGCGGCGCTGAAATTTTCCATCCCGAAGTCCGCGACCAAATCTGCGAACACAAAGCCGACGGCAGCAACTGGCTGAACATCCACCGCACGGCCCATCGGCTCGGCATCAAGTCAAACTGCACGATGCTCTACGGCCATGTCGAAAAGCCGCTTCATCGGGTCGACCACCTCCTTCGCTTGCGCGAGCTCCAAGATGAAACCGGCGGCTTCCAGACTTTCATCCCGCTCGCTTTCCATCCTGAGAATACCGGCCTGAGTCACATTCCCAAGCCATCGGCGCTGATGGACCTGCGAACGATGGCGATCAGCCGCTTGATGCTCGACAACATCCCGCACATCAAGGCTTACTGGATCATGCTCGGAATCGGTACGGCTCAAACAGCCCTCTCGTATGGAGCCGACGATCTCGACGGCACCGTGCGCCACGAGCTGATTTATCATGACGCCGGCGCAACAACTCCCGAGCTCCTCTCGGTCGACCGGATTGAGCACCTGATTCGCGAAGCCGGCCGCGAACCCGTCGAACGCGACACGCTCTATCGCCGCGTCAACCGCGATCCGGCCAACCCCACCCAGTGGTCCGTCGGCGAACAAGTCCCGCTCGGAGCGCGATAGCTTTGGATTTCGGAAAGTGGAATTTCGCAATAGTCGTAGGGTGGGTCGCATCCGCCAAGTAGATTGGTCGCTCGAGTAACCCCCTAGCCGCGGTGCGCACCCACCAGCAGCGAAGAGAAAACCCCAGACTCTCAAGACGCTCTGCTCAGGGCCAAACAATCACCGCCTTGGGGGCGGATTCGTCTGCTAAAAGGCGGGCTCAAAAAGGTCTGCTCACCAAAGCCTCGCGGCTTTGGGCTGCGGCTACGGGCTAAACGCTCCCGAGGGGTCTGGAGAGCGTACTAGGGTTCCACCGGCGGCTAGCGCCTTGCCGCTCAGGGCAGGGGGCTACCTCTCTCATCCCCCGTGTCCCCTGTGTCTCTGAGTTTCCCCTCTTCGAGCCATTACCCCACGTTCCCCAACTGCAGCGACTGCCCGTAACGCGCCATCACCAGTTGCCGTAGTCGCGCATGCTCTTCGGCTTTGAGTTCCGGGTCAGCAGCAATGATCCGCGTTCCCAGGTCGCGAATCTGCTGGAGCAACCCCGCGTCGCGGACCAAGTCGGCAATCCGCAGTGGCGGGAAGCCGGTTTGTTGCGTCGAAAAAAGGTTCCCCGGGCCGCGAATTCGCAAGTCGATCTCCGCAAGCTCAAATCCATCGCCCGTTTCGCGAAAGGCTTTCAGTCGCTCATTGTCCTCTGGATTGTCAGCCGTAGAAAAGCAGCAGACAAACCCCGGATGGATCCCGCGACTGACTCGACCCCGCAACTGATGCAGCTGCGAAAGCCCAAACCGTTCGGCTGACTCAATCGTCATCACCGTCGCGTTGGGGACGTCGATCCCGACCTCGAACACGCTGGTCGCCACCCGCACCTGCGTATGCCCCGCTGTAAACGCGCGGAGCGCCGCGTCTTTCTCCTCCGCCGATTGCCGGCCATGCAGTAGATCGAGCTTGAACGCGGCCAGCGGGCCGTTTGAGAGCCGTTCGTACAGCCGCTCGGCGCTCGCCGCAGCCGCATCGTCATCGGTCTCAACCCGCGGCGCGATCACATAAGCCTGCCGCCCCTCGCGCAGTTTCTTGACGACAAACTCCCACCACTTTTCGCGTTTGGCCTCGGTCCCCAGATAAGTATGAACAGGGGCCCGCAGTCGCTCCGGACGCCGCAGTCCCGAAACATCGAGGTCGCCAAACACGGTCATCGAAATCGTCCGCGGAATCGGTGTCGCGGTCATTACCAGATAATGCGGCACGGTTGTCGACAACTGCCTGATATTGCTGCGCTGTTTGACTCCGAACTTGTGCTGCTCATCGATCACTACCAGACCGAGCTTGGCGAATTGCAATTCTGACTGCACGATTGCCTGCGTCCCGATCACGATGTCGATTTCACCAGCTGCGATCTTCTCGCCCAGACTTTGACGATGGGCTGTGGACCCCGTCCAGAGTGCGATCCGGACTCGGCTGTTCCGCAGGATTTCGCGAATCGTCCGGTCATGCTGCCGGGCCAGAATTTCGGTCGGCGCCATCAATGCAGCTTGAGCACCATGCGCTACGGCCAACAAAATCGCACACAGCGCAACGGCCGTCTTTCCGCTTCCCACATCGCCATGCAGCAGCCGGTTCATTGGCACGGCGCGGTCCATGTCGGCCGCGATTTCGGCAAACGCTTGCTGCTGGTACTCGGTCAGTTCAAACGGCATCCGGCCGAGAATCCGATCGCGAATCTTTCCGGTCAACGGCAAGGGCAGGGCGGTGTGCCCCTGAGCATGTTGATACCTGCGCATCGCCAG
>JBJTQD010000058.1:0-1131 GCA_046075445.1 Planctomycetota bacterium | reverse complement strand
TAAACGTCCTCTTCGTTGGCGAGGTCGTAGATCCGTACGATATTGGGATGACTCAAGCTCGCCGCGGCACGTCCTTCGCGAAAGAATCGGTCGAGGTAGCTTTTGTCATTGACTCTAGCGCGGGGAAGCACCTTGATCGCTCGCCGCTGTCCTGAGAGGGAATGCTCGGCCAAATAAACTGTGCTCATGCCGCCGGTGCCGAGGAGCGAGAGCAATTTGTATTGGCCGAGGAAGAAGCCTTTGAATTTTCCCGTCAGCAGCTTGTCGTGATGCCACTGCGTGATCAGCCCAGCCGAGATGAGGAATTGACTCAGCTCCTCCAGTTGCACCGGTTTCCCGGCTGCGCGTTTCGAGAGTTCTGAGAGTGCCTGCTTGAGCTTATCAGCGGGGACCAAGCCGCTTTTTTGCACCAACTCTAGAAAGCTCTTCGCACTGAGTTCACTCATCTTTGCCTGCTCTGTTCCTGTTCCCGATCCACGGAAGGTTTTGGCAATCGCGTTTCGGGCTACTTGCGATGGCGGCTGACTTCACCGGCTCGCGATTTTTTCGGCTAATCGATACGATTTAGTCGACTGCATTGTTTTGCTGTCTTTATTCTCGCCAATCGGCAACTATTTTTCAAATCTTCTGTGGCGATTCGTGCTGCAGAAGTTGATTTCTTTTTTGAGTTGAGCCACGCAGTGGAAGTCTTGGGCTTATTCGCGAAACACTGGACACCCGGGGAAGTGAAAACTCGGATCGCAGCCAGGACGGGTCCGGATCTCGCTGCGAGGGTTGCTCTCCGGCTGCTGGAGTCGGTAGCGGAGGAGTTCCAATCGGTCGCTGATCAGCGGTGGCTGCTTTACACTCCAGCAGAGAAGAAAAGCCTGTTTGAGCGATTGCCGCGGGCTGAACACTGGACTCTATCCCCTCAAGCCTCGGGGGACCTCGGCGTGCGACTGCGGGAGTTCTTTCGGGCCGGATTCGCTGCTGGTGCGGAACGCGTCGTGGCGATCGGAGCTGACTGCCCAGCGATGTCAGCCGCTCTTTGCCGTGAAGCTTTTCAGCACCTTGCGCTCAAGGATTCTGTGATCGGCCCAGCCACCGATGGCGGGTATTATTTGATCGGGTTGAGCCGACCGGAGTTCCGCG
>JBJTQD010000057.1:0-2973 GCA_046075445.1 Planctomycetota bacterium | reverse complement strand
CATTTGCCGAACAGCACGAGGTTTGGAGGTCGGTCAAGTCTTGGCGGAAGGTTGGAAAGGTGCCAACTCAGAGCACGCAAGTGGCTCGGTACAAACTAGCGGCCGAGTGCTCCGTCCCGTCAACGACCAAGATCGCTTGCTCATCGAGCGGCTCGACCGATTCAAATTGCAAGCGGTTGAGAGCTGTGAACAGCTGCTGGCGCAGCGAGGGATCAATGCGACTTTGGTTGAGGCCGAACAATTATTCGACGGCAAGCACTTGTTCTTTTACTTCCTCGGCGACCCCACCCCGGAAACTGACGAAGTGCTTGAGGAACTCAGCCAACAATACGATCGTCGAATTGGCTTTTCGCGATTCGCCGCGCGTTTAGCAGAAGGCTGTGGACCTGGTTGCGGCACTACGAAATCTGGCTGCGGTGAGTCAGGCGGCTGCAGTTCCTGCGGGACCGGCGGTTGCGGATTGAAGCCTGCAAACAAAAGAGAAACCGCTAAAGAGCCTTAACTCTCCCATCAATCGTCCGCGTTAACTGTCTTGCTCTCCGCTTTCACCAGCGACTCTACCCATGCCCGCAAATCTCACTCCGCAGTATCACAAAGCCGAACAGGCCTATCGCCAAGCTTCCACGCCGGAGGAAGAGTTGTCGTGTTTGGAGGAGATGCTCAAGGAAATCCCAAAGCATAAAGGTACCGACAAACTCCAAGCCGACCTGAAACAGAAAATTGCTCGGCTTCGAGAGGATGTCGCCTCGGGGAAAAAGAGCGCCGCATCCAAAGGTTCCAATCGCATCCCTCGCCAAGGCGCCGGCCGAGCCATTTTGATCGGACCGCCAAATTCTGGAAAAAGCCAACTGCTCGCGTCACTTACTCGGGCAACACCAGAGATCGCACCTTATCCCTATACGACTCGCGAGCCCCAACTCGGCATGATGCCTTGGCAGGATGTCTCAGTGCAGTTGATCGACACACCTCCGATCAGTCGCGAGGTTTTTGATCCAGCGATCACGGGTTTAATTCGAGGTGCTGATTTAGTCGTACTCGTGCTCGATCTAGGGTCCGACGATGGAGCGAGCGAACTCAACGACTTGCTCGCCCACTTTGCGGGAGGCAAGACTCGATTTGGAAAAGAAAGCTGCCTGGATGAAGATGACGTCGGTGTGACTTACACGGAGACGATTCTCGTCGCCAACAAATGCGACCTCCCCGAGGCAAACGATCGACTCGAGTTTTTTGAGGAATTCCTCCCTCAAGACTTCGAACGCTTTGTTGTCTCAGCCTCAAATGGCACCGGTCTCGAGGCCCTGCGCGACCGGGTCTACGCTTCCTGTAACGTGGTTCGGGTCTACACAAAACTGCCCACGAAGAAGGAACCCGACATGGAGAAGCCATTTACGGTAAAGCGGGGCGGGACGCTCCTAGAATTAGCGGAACAAATTCATCGTGATGTCGCAAAAAACCTCAAATCCGCCCGCGTCTGGGGGACCGCGATTCATCCAGGCACGACAGTGAAAAGCGACTACGTGCTACACGACCG
Organism: Planctomycetota bacterium; assembly: GCA_046075445.1. Lineage (GTDB taxonomy): Bacteria > Planctomycetota > Planctomycetia > Pirellulales > Pirellulaceae > BJ22. The sequence continues at coordinate 1,442 of JBJTQD010000057.1, read as the reverse complement.
GGACATTGTCGAAATTCATTCTGCCTGAGCCCTCGATTCAGACCATAACGTGCAAAATTGCACTCCCAAACGCGGAGCCTCTACCACAACTCAGGTCGACTCCGCCGAAAAAATTCGACCAATGAGGCGGGAATTAATCTCGGCTTCTTTTTAGCGGGAATCGAAGCCCCCTAAGCTGGCCGCAAGGGCAATCAGCTCACTTGGGCCAAACCCCGATTACCGATTCATTCTTTACCAAATCAGGTTTGTTTACGACAATTCTGACGGATGCACTCACTGCTTCGGAAACGGCTAATTTTGCCTAATCCGAAAAGTCGATGTTCAGTCCATTGGCTGTTTTCGCCAAATTGCGCAGCCACACCCGTTGGTGAAATCCTTTTCGTCCCGGGTCCAACTTGATTTTCGCTCTGTCTCCCAGCTTTTGAGAGGAATCGATGTCAGACGTTCTGAATGCTCCCCAGCACTCGCCACCTTCTGGAAATTCGCCGGATGTTGATCCGATCGAAACACAGGAATGGCTCGATTCACTCCAGTATGTGATTAACAGCCGTGGTCCCGAGCGAGCCAAGTTCTTGCTCTCGCTGCTCGAAGCGAAAGCACGTCAGGAGGGGGTCGAAATCCCCAAACTGACGAACACTCCATACATCAACACGATCCCGGTTGAGAAACAGCCTCAGTTTCCGGGTAACCGTGAGATTGAGCGGCGAATCAAGAGTGCCACACGCTGGAACGCGCTGTGCATGGTAGCTCGAGCCAACAAGACAACCGAGGGAATCGGCGGACACATCTCCACGTTTGCTTCGTCGGCAACCCTCTACGAAATTGCCTACAACCATTTTTTCCGTGGTCGCGGTGAAACCGGTTACGACGGCGACTTGATTTACTTTCAAGGTCACGGCTCGCCCGGTATTTACGCTCGCGCCTTCCTTGAAGGTCGCTTGGAAGAACAACACTTGCTGAACTTCCGTCGGGAGTTGGCTGAACCCCGGGGATTGTCTTCTTACCCGCACCCTTGGTTGATGCCAGACTTTTGGGAATATCCGACGGTGTCGATGGGCCTCGGCCCGATCATGGCAATTTACCAAGCCCGCTTCAATGAGTACCTCCGTAACCGAGGCCTCAAAGATACAAGCCGCCAGCATGTCTGGGCCTTCCTCGGCGACGGCGAGTGCGATGAACCCGAGTCCTTGGGAGCAATTACCCTTGCAGCTCGCGAGAAACTGGACAACCTAACCTTCGTCATCAACTGCAACCTGCAGCGGCTCGACGGTCCAGTTCGCGGCAACGGCAAGATCATTCAGGAACTCGAGGCACTGTTCCGCGGTGCTGGCTGGAACGTTATCAAGGTTGTCTGGGGTGATGACTGGGATGCCTTGCTTGAACGAGACCACACCGGCTTGCTGGTCAAGCGAATGGGCGAAGTCGTCGATGGCCAGTACCAG
>JBJTQD010000056.1:0-2345 GCA_046075445.1 Planctomycetota bacterium | reverse complement strand
AGGCCCGGGGGCGCTGGGAAGCCGCGCTGCGGCAAGTCGCTCCGGCCCAGCGCGAATCGCTCGAGTTTCTGCTGGTTAACATGCCCGACCGCGATTTGGAGACGCTCTCTGCGGAGTACCTTTTGGAAAACGTCCGGCTGGCCCATCTGGGACATGAGCGAAGTCGCTGGCGCGACCAGATCCCTCAAGAAGTCTTTCTGAACTACGTGCTGCCTTACGCCAATATCAATGAACGCCGGGATGATTGGCGCGGAAAATTCAGCGATCAGTTCCGGCCGATCGTCCAGGGGGCGGACTCGATTTCCGCTGCGGCGGTGAAGTTGAACCAACAAGTCTTCCCGCAAGTGAAGGTCAAGTATTCAACCCAGCGAAAGCGAGCTGACCAGAGTCCGCTGGAGTCGATCGGCTCTGGGTTGGCATCTTGCACCGGGCTGTCCGTGCTGCTGATCGACGCTTGTCGCTCGCAGGGGATTCCCGCTCGCTTCGTTGGCACGCCGCTTTGGTCGGACGATAGCGGCAATCACTCCTGGGTCGAGATTTGGGATGGCGACTGGAAGTTTACCGGAGCAGCGGAGCCGACCGACGATGCACTGAATCAAGGCTGGTTTGTCGATCGGGCATCGACTGCGAAAGCCGATGACCCGCGGTATGCGATTTATGCGGCTTGCTTTCAGCGGACACCGATCCACTTTCCGCTTGTCTGGGATCGCCGCAACAAAGAGATCCCGGCGATCAACGTGACTGCGCGGTACTTGAAGTTGGCTGCGCCTTTGCCCGAGGGCTACCTGACTGGCCGCTTCTCGGTTCGCTCGGAAAGCACAGGCGAACGGATCGCCGTCTCGCTTCGCGTGCTCGATGCGAGCGGCAAGGTGCTGGTCGAAGGGCTGACCAAAGACGAGGCCTACGATACCAACGATTATCTTTCGGCTCCGCTGAAGTCAGGAGAGCGTTATCGGGTTGAGTTTCTCGATGGGGCTGAGCCGGCGAGTGTCGAAATTGAAGCGGCTGAGGGGAATTCGCCTTGGGTTTGGAAGCGAGCGAAGGCAGCCAAGCCAGAGAAAACGGATAGCGAGGCAAAGGCGGTTTTGGGCGCTGGACCTTGGAGCGAGTGGCTGGCCAAGCCGGCCAGCGAGCGGCCGCCGCTGTCCGAGCAGGCTTGGGCTCGCGAGCCGCTCAGCCGCGACGAGGCGGCTCGCCTTCGCGAGGCGCTTTGGGCGGATCATATCCAGCGGATTCGGGCGGATCGCGCTGAGGAAATGAAAGCCAAGGTGTTGCAGATCGGCGATCAGAAGATGCCGTTTGCCTATAAGGTGTTTGGCGAAAAGCCAGATGCGGGGCGGAGTCTCTACATTTCGATGCACGGTGGAGGCGGCGCTCCGCCGCGTGTCAACGATCAGCAGTGGGAGAATCAAAAGCGACTCTACAAGGTTGAAGAAGGCATCTATCTGGCGCCTCGTGCACCGACTGACACATGGGACCTCTGGCATCAAGCGACGATCGATCCGTTTTATGATCGGCTGATTGAAAATCTGATCGTCTTTGAGCAGGTCGATCCCAACAAGATTTACATTCTCGGTTACTCGGCAGGTGGCGACGGTGTCTATCAGCTCGCGCCGCGGCTGGCGGATCGCTGGGCGGCGGCCGCGATGATGGCGGGACATCCGAATGAAACGGTGCCGCTCGGTTTGCGGAACGTGCCGTTTGCCTTGCAGGTTGGCGCCGAGGATGCGGCTTACCGACGGAATGAGATCGGGCGCGAGTGGGGCGAAAAGCTGAAGGGGCTGCGAGAGTCCGATCCGGATGGTTACGAGAATTTTGTGCGCATTCGCGAGGGGAAAGGGCACTGGATGGGTTTGGAGGATGCCGAGGCCTTGCCTTGGATGGCGAAATTCCGCCGCAATCCTTGGCCGGAGAAAATTGTTTGGAAACAGGATGATGTGGTGCGGAACCAGTTCTATTGGCTGGAAGTCGACCCCGCGAAGATCGATGGCGGAGCGTTGATTCGCGCATCGCGCCAGGGGCAAAGGATCGATTTGGAGAGCGAGGGGGTGCGCGAGGTGCGGCTGTTGCTGCGCGATGAGTTCATCGACCTGGACCAACCTATCGAGGTTTACTGGGGTGGCAAGCAAGTTTTCTCAGGCAAGGTTTCGCGGACGGCGATCGTGCAGGGTGAGACCCTGGCTCGGAGGGGAGATCTGCGGTTGGTTTTTTCGGCACGAGTTGCGGTGGCGTTGCCGGTAGAGTGAAACGCGGAAGAGGGGAGAGCGGCCGTTGTGCGTTGTGGGGTAATTAGCTTCTGACCCCCTCACCCCCCGGCCCCCTCTCCCCCAAGGGGGCGAGGGGGA
>JBJTQD010000055.1:0-4312 GCA_046075445.1 Planctomycetota bacterium | reverse complement strand
CTGGTTTTTTCTTTAGCCCAGAGCCAGCGGCGATTCTTCGTTTAGCCCGTAGCCAAAGGCGAGGTGATGCGCGAGAACGGGCCGCCTTAAAGGTTCAGCCAGCCCCAAGGCCGGAATTCGAAACTCGCCAACTGCGACCCCAAAAAGGTCTGTCAAAAGAGAGGGGCAACGGTCGAAATTATTCGACAGAAGGAGGAGGCGGGGCCGCGGTGATTTCCACGGTCGAGACGCTCCAAGGCCAAGTTCCTTGAAACAGGTTGCCGAACCGCTGCAACTCCATAAACAACATGAGCGTGCCCAGGCTGACGCAAATCAGCGAGAAGAGGGCCGCCAAATCCCAAAGTCCAAAAGCGAGTTTGTTTTCGACAGGAGCATCTGCCTTCTTGATTTCCTCGGAGGTTTGCCCCACTTGAGAATCGTCTGCTGACTCCACGATCGCCGAAGGGTCCGCGCTGAAAGACTCCAATTGCTCATTCTTGGGAGCCTTCTTCTTCTTGCGTTCCTTGGCCATGGCTATGTTCTGTTGATTGAGGGTCTTATCGAGAGCGGGGAGTTCAAGTTTCGCCAGTTGTTGGGCTGCGCGAGTCCAAGCTGTTTCAGACTCCGACTTAGTATCTTCCAAGAGCTTGATAAAGCAGGATCGCGGCGGTTGCCGTCATCAGGAACGAGACATAGAGAAGTACCGTGTAAATGGTGAATCCATGTACCTGCTGGGGCACGCCAACTCGAGGCGGAGCGGGAACGCCAGTTCCCGGCAGTTCGGCTGTCGCCGAGTCGAAACCGCCTAAATCATCGGCGGGTGCGGCTCCAAAATCAGCCGAATCGAACAGCGGGTCGGAATTGCCTTGCGACATGCTCAAGTAACCTCACTTCTCGAGGGGTCGATCAGTTCGATTCAGGACCGCTGCCACCGGGCAACTTGGTCGTCACATGGTCGCCTTGCAACACTGCAGCTTGGCGGAATTCGGGGCGAATCCGAGCGGCTGAGAGGTTGTAATCAGCCTTGCTGACAACAGCCTTACCTACGAAGCGGTCACCACGATAGATATCAAACGCGTGACCTTCGCGAATTCCGTCGTCGGTGCCCAGGCTGAGGATGACAATGTCGTCATCAACCACCTTCATTACAATGCCTTCGATTCGCGGTGGAATCTGGTCGGTCAGCGACTCGACGTTCAGGCCATTGGCCTTCATCACCTTGTCCATCCGAGCGAGTTGAGCGTTGAGGTCCTTGGACCGTGCAGTCAAGGTTTCGAGTTGCGTCTTGAGGTCGACGATTTCAGTCGTACGGGCGACGACTTCGGTCCGCTTCTGCGTAACTTCGTCTTTCAGCGACTTGGTTTCGGCTTGCAGGCCGCGGATGATTTCGTCCTGATTCTTCACGCGTTCGACGTTGATTCGCATTTGTTCAAGACGTTGCTGGCTGATGACCAATTCGTCGGCCAGTTGCTTTTCCTTGGCGTCGCGAGCTTGCTTGTCGATTTCGCGTTGCGTGTAGAGTTGGGCAATCTGTTGTTGGCGAGCAACGATTTCAGATTTGAGTTGAGCATCCTTTTCGTTCTGCTTTTCCAAAGCCATTTGGCGGTACTTTTCCGCGTTCTGCGCCTTGGTTCGATTATCGGCGGCGACTGCCTTCCAATTGCGGTGCGTGTTGCCGACCATCAAAGCCAAAATCAGGAAGGCGACGCTCATGGCGAAAACCAACAGCGTCAGGATTTTTCCGATCAGATTCATGAGGATTCCCTTGTCATTGATGGCGCCGATCAACCGCCAAAGTTGTCGGCAGGCAAGCTCGCAGGTTCGTGCCTAGACAGCGAAACTGCCCGGCAAGAAAAGGCCGTCTGGAAATTCGGGGTGGCAGATTGGGAAAGCTGCCTGATCCCGGTATTTCAGTATAGTTGCGGCCCAAAAAAAGTGTCAACAAATTGCCCAACATGAAAAAACGGTAAACCCGGGGTCCGGGTACAACCGCTCCTCTCGCCCTAAATCGGCCGAAAATCGGGCTGGAGTGACATTACCCGTCTCCCTCGTTGCAATCGTTACGACGAGCCTGCCTCAGTGAAACCGGTAACCATGCCTGCCGAGCTCCCTCGACTTAACAGAAGGTCATGGTCGTATGGCTCGGCGGCAAGCTGAATACCCCGAGCAAAGCACTGACCGCAGCAGCCCCGCCGGAGCTCGAAATAAATACAACTTCGAACGTGAAAAGCTTGCCATTTGGGAAAAACTGCCTGAGAATCACGGGACTGCAACGCTGCTAGGGGGGGCTTGGAAGCCCCTTCCTTCGGGTGAGCATCCCTCGAGTCGTCTCCGAGTAAACACTCTCGCGCATGTTTCTCCCTAAATTCACTCTGCGACAAACTCTGGTCTGGGTAGTGATTGCCGGGGTTGTATCGATTGTGCTGGCTGCCGCGTGGCAAGGGAAGGAATGGGCGATCGGGCATACCGCTGCTCTCGTTGCCGCGATTGCCGTGGCGTTTCTGGCCGCTGTGTCTTACTGGATTTTTTTCCTGCTGGGCCACTTTCTGACGCTTCGGACCAAAGGGAAAACGGCTACCACCGCTCGCTCGGCAATCCTCCCAGAGGAAACAAAGCCGTGATCGCGCTGAACTGCTCCCCAATTGCCGCTGAGACTCGCAAACAACCGCTGCGAGCAAGGTTGCCAAGCCTGTCCGTCTCCAGACGATGTCTAGCCAAATGCCTGGCGTTCCTGTTCTTTGCCAGCTTTTTCGGCTTGCCCGCGGCTCGCGCTCAAAACATTGGGCTCGATTCGATTGAGGTCGTTTTGTTTGACCCACTCGGCAAAAGCGGAAGCGAGGACGGCTTTCGCCCGGTGACCGCGCGAGTGACGGTGCGCAAGGGAGCGCTGGCAACGAGAGACCAAGACTTTTGGCTTGTGCAGCGATTGTCCACTCTTTACTCACGGGATCGGACTGACAAGGTGCTCTTCAAAAAGTTCACCTTGAAGGCGGGAACCAGTCAGGTCGATGTCAGCTTCTCGGCCCAATGCGTCGGAGACCATTTCCAGAATGAAGAATTGTTCATTGAGCGGGACGGAAACCTGAACTATTCGCTGATGACGCAACAGGATTTCTGTCAGTCCATTCGAAGACTGAACTGGAACAATCGGCTCGACGGCTGCTTCAATGCGTTAATGATTCGCAGTGCATCCGAGCCGCAAATCGATTCCTCATCGATAACGGCTGTCGATTTATTGGAAAGTGGCCGGGTAAACGAGGCCATGGTCGGTTATGGCTTTTCCGGTAATGAGGCTACTGAGCAACCGCCATCGCTACTCGACTTCGACCAAGTACTTTGGGAAACCTTGGCGAGGCGTTTATTGTGGCTTCGGGGCGATCGAAATTATTCCCAATCCGACGCAGCGGATAACGTTTCAGACTACACAAGTGTTAACGACTTCCTGGGAAACAATCGCTGGTTTTCCCTTGGTACGCCTGAACAAATGCCGGATGACTGGGCTGCTCTGGTCAACCTTGACCTGCTGCTGGTCAGTGAACAGGACTTGGCCAAGTTTTCGGCTGCCCAACTGACGGCTGTCCAGCGCTGGCTGGCTGCGGGCGGCCGGTTGTGCTTGACTAACTGCAGCATCGACAAAAGCGGTTTGGGGCAGATCACCGAGCGGATATGCGGCCCGCGTGAAGTCGACGAGCGAAGTCTACGCGACCCCAACTGGATGCGGATTACTGAAAAGGATTTCGAGGGCAAACTTGGAAAGTCCTTTGTCGAGAACACCTTCGACGGTTCGCTGCCGCACAGATTGCCTTCGGCTGCTGAATCGATCTCACTCAATCAATGCACCACCCGTCCCCTTGGCGATATCGCGGAGCTTGGAAAACAAGATTTCCTCTATTTCGACCACCTTATTGGCCGGGTTGCTTGCACGGCGCTGAAAGTTGAGGAATTCCAAGCGGACGACTGGCGCAGAATGTTGCTGGCGACTTACGGCAATCGAAAGTCGGAGACCGTTCGCTCGACGTTGGGAAGTCGGGCCTTGGCAGGCTTGCCACTGGATGATTTCGAGGTCGCCGGTGTAAGCCAACCGCCGAAGTTGCTGTTCCTCGGGTTGATCACGCTTTTTGCCCTCGTCGCAGGACCACTGGCTTATACGGTTCTCTACCGCAGCCGACGGGTGAACTTCCTGCTGGTTATCGTCCCCCTGATTTCACTCCTCACCACACTGGGCCTTGTTCTGTACGTCATCTTGGCCGATGGATTTCAATTTCAAACCCGGCGTCTCAGTTTCACGCGGCTGGACCAAAATGCTCAGCGAGCCGTGACTACGACCCGTCAC
>JBJTQD010000054.1:0-1208 GCA_046075445.1 Planctomycetota bacterium | reverse complement strand
CTGGAGGTCGGTTGATCGCCAGGCGATGATCGCACCGGTCGAGAAAGCCGACGCCTTGCTGTTCTATCCGCTGCAGTACGAAGGAAATGAATCTTCGCGAAGCGTCTTTTATGGCGGACTGACCCCGAACCAACAGATTTTGCCGGCGCTGGATTGGTTAATGAGCTCCGCCGGGGGTCACCGCAGCCGCGTGTACTTGATCGGCAGCGATTATGTCTTCCCGAGAACGGCGAATTACATTGTCCGGAAGTATCTCGAGGGGAAGGGGATGCAGGTGGTCGGCGAGTCTTACGTTCCTTTTGACCACAGAGACTTCACGACCCATTACAAAGCGATTGTAGAGAGCAAAGCCGATTTGATCCTGAGCACGCTCAACGGCCAGAGCAATATCGCTTTCTTCAGGGAGTACGCCTTGCAGGGGCTCGACCCGCAGGCGACCCCGATTTTTGCCACGAGTCTTGGAGAGGCTGGTCTGCGTTCGATTCCAGCAACTTTCACGACTGGCCATTATGCGGCTTGGAGTTTTTTCCAGTCGCTGGATTCCCAGCCGGCTCGCGAGTTCGTCTCGCGCTTTCAAGCCGAATACGGAGCCGATCGCCCGGTCCATGACCCGATGGAGTCGGCTTATACGCAAGTCTACCTGTGGCGCGAGGCGGTGGAAAAAGCGGGGAGTTTCTCGGCGGCCGAAGTGCGCCGCGTTTTGGAAAAAGAGATTTCGTTCGAGGGGCCCGGTGGTCCGGTAAAAATCGACCCGAAAACTCATCACACTTACAAGCGTCTACGAATTGGCCGAATCCGCCCCAATCAGCAATTCGAGATCCTTTACGAGTCCCCAGAGCAAATCCAACCAGAACCGTATCCGGCCTTTGCCTTTCCCGGCTGGAATTGCGACTGGACAGCAGGGGGGCTGCAGTCCGGCCCGCCAGTCGACTTTGGGAACTAGCCTAGGGCCACAGAGCCCCAAGCTGCAGAGTAGTAACGCAATCGATTGGAATGTTTGAGAAGAAACAGAACATGAGTGAAACCGAGACAGAAAATCCAGAGAAGGCCGTTGACCCAGCCGCGCGTCGGGGAGAACTCGATGTTTGCCCGGTGTGCGGTTCGAGCGTGCACCCGCAGGCCTACTTCTGCGCCCAATGCTCAAATTACTTTTGTTTCATCTGTCGGTCGCGGGTTACTGCGAGCGACGTGCTGCTGCAGTGCGTGAA
>JBJTQD010000053.1:0-11921 GCA_046075445.1 Planctomycetota bacterium | reverse complement strand
TCGATCGTGAAGCACATGCCGGGGTGCAGCCGATCGGCGTAGGCTTGGCGATTGGGGACGTGCGGGATGTTGGGGCGTTGGTGAAAGCAATTGCCGATGCCGTGCCCGACGTACTTGTCGACGACACCATAGCCATAATTCTTGGAGACAAATGAAACGATCGTCTCGCCGATGACGGCAACTTGGCAATCGGGCCGCACGGCTTCGATAGCCAGGTAAAGGGCATCGAAAGCGCACTGGGTCACGCGGCGGGCTTCGTCGCTCACTTCGCCGACCAAAAAGGTTTCGGATTGGTCGCCGAACCAGCCATTGACGATAGTGGTCAGGTCGACGTTGACGATATCGCCGGCCCGCAGTTCGTAATTGCCCGGGATCCCGTGGCAAACGACTTCGTTGACGCTAATGCAGCAACTTTTGGGAAAGGGAGATTTTTCGCCGGGATAGCCGAGACAGGCTGGCTGGTGTCCATGGTCCAGAGTGTAGGTGTGAATCAGCCGGTCGAGGGCATCCGTCTTCACACCCGCTTTGACATGCTCGCGAACGAAATCCATCAGCTGCGCGTTGAAGCGTCCCGCTGCGCGCATCATCTCCCGTTCAGTTTCGTTCAGCCGCAAGCGTGGGCGTTGCCGGATCAAAGTCGCACCAAAAAATTAGTCAGGAAGGGGGCCGGTAAATCTGCAGGGGCTGTCAGCAGCCGATGCTCTGGGCAGGACGTTTCCTCGATAGTCCAAGGAGGTTGTTTCCTGTGAGCTTATGGGATACCGGCACAGAACTAGCCCAAATACGTGCGAGCCAGCCTGATAAACCGAAAAGCGGTTTCAGAAAAACGCGACTTGTCAGAATTCTTTCTGCCCATCGGTCCCAAGATCAGCGGCTAGTTAGCCAAGCAGCAGATGCCGGTTTGCCGGTTGGTTGCGAGTTCCCATCCGCTGGAAAGTATATCGGAATCAAAAGCCAAATTCAGTCCCAGTTGTTCGCTCGGCGGGGTCATGCCGAAAAAAGCCGGGATTCGTTATGATTCTGGACTGGATTGGTGCTGTCTCTGCGGGGGAAAGTTTAATTCGCCTGCGACAGCCCCCGGGGAAATGGCTTGGTTGGTCGACCGCCACTCCTCGTTTTGTTCACCATCAGCCCGAGTAATCGCCCGTGCCTCGATATAACCCTGCGGAAATTGAACCGCGTTGGCAACGCTTCTGGGAGAAGCACAAGACATTTCGTACCCCGGATACGCTCGAGGGCCCCAAGCTTTACGTGCTCGATATGTTTCCGTATCCCAGCGGCGAGGGACTGCACGTCGGGCATCCTGAAGGTTACACGGCCACCGATATCGTTTGCCGCTTTGAGCGAATGCGAGGCAAAACGGTCCTGCACCCGATGGGCTTCGATGCGTTTGGTCTGCCAGCCGAAGAGTTCGCCATCCGCACCAACCGGCCTCCCCGTCAGTCGACCGAGCAGAACATCGCCAACTTTGTTCGGCAACTGAAGATGCTCGGGTTCAGCTACGACTGGGACCGGCAGATTGCGACTACGGATGTCGCTTACTTCCGCTGGACCCAGTGGATCTTTCTCGTCCTCTTTGACACTTGGTTCGATGAAGAGCGAGGCATGGGGCGACCGATTGCCGAGTTGCCGGTCCCGTCCAACGTGCAAGCTGAGGGCGAACTGGCCGTGCGGCGATATCAAGACTCATTTCGCTTGGCCTACCAGTCCGATGCGCTGGTCAACTGGTGCCCGGGACTCGGGACGGTTTTAGCCAACGAAGAAGTGATCGACGGACGCAGCGAGCGGGGCGATCATCCGGTCGTCCGAATTCCGCTGCGTCAGTGGATGCTGCGAATTACGGCTTATGCCGATCGCCTCGAACGAGACCTCGATGCGCTGAATTGGCCAGAGGGAATCAAGAAGCTGCAGCGCGATTGGATCGGCAAGAGCAGTGGCGCCGAGGTTGATTTCTACATCGGGCCACAGGCCGAGTACAACAGCTGGAAAGCCGGTCGCCGCGCGGCGGGCTGGCCGCGCCATCCGGGCGATGAGGTCTTGCGAATTTACACGACCCGCCCCGATACGCTTTACGGCGCAACCTACATGGTCATCGCGCCCGAACATCCCGCGGTTAAACGTCTGACGACTCCCGAGAACAGTGCGGCCGTCAGCGCCTACTGCGAGGCCGCTGCTTCCAAGAGCGACCGCGAACGGCAGGAAGCAAAGAAGACCAAGACAGGTGTCTTCACCGGTTCGTATGCAACCAATCCGGTTAACGGACAGCCCGTTCCGGTTTGGGTAGCCGATTACGTGCTCTTCAATTACGGCACTGGGGCGATCATGGCGGTCCCCGGCCACGACGATCGCGACTTCGCTTTCGCTCGCCAATTCGGTTTGCCAATTATCGCTGTTGTTGATCCGGGCTCAGCCATCGACGCGGCCGCCCGTGACGAAGTGCTCGCCGGCAAAGCTTGTTTCTGTGAAGAGGGGACCGCGGTCAACTCGGCCTCGTTCAATGGCTTGTCGACCGCAGAAGTGAAACAGCGAATCGCCAGCGAACTCGATGCTCAAGGCATGGGACGGTCGGCCGTCAATTACAAGCTTCGCGACTGGCTGTTCAGCCGCCAGCGATTCTGGGGCGAGCCGTTTCCGATCCTGCATGAACTGGACGAAGCCGGACGCCCGAACGGGATGTTACGGGCCGTCGACCCCGATTCGCTGCCGGTTGATTTGCCCCACTTGGATGACTTTAAGCCACACGGACGCCCCGAACCGCCGCTGGAGAAAGCGCCGGAGAGTTGGCTCTATCCGGTCATCGATGGTCGCCGCTACAAGCGCGAGACCAACACGATGCCGCAGTGGGCCGGGTCTTGCTGGTACTTCTTGCGTTTTATCGATCCGCACAATGACAAACAGCTGGTGCGGCCCGAACTCGAAAAGGCTTGGATGCCGGTCGACCTCTACATTGGCGGTGCGGAACACGCTGTGTTGCACCTGCTGTACGCCCGGTTCTGGCACAAAGTCCTTCACGACCGCGGCCATGTCAGCCAGCCCGAACCGTTCCACCGCCTCGTCAACCAAGGGATGATCCTCGGCGAGATGGAATTCACCGGCTATCGCGGTTTTGATGAGCAGTGGGTCAGCGCCGAGCTGGTGGTTGAAGGCGAGTCGCATCCCTTCGTCCTCAAAGCGGACAGCAGCCCGGTGCATCAGGTGAAGCTCGAGCCCGACCAGGTCGAGAAACAGGGCGAGCGGTTTGTGCTTAAGAGCGATCCGCAAATCCGAATCGATAGCCGCGCATACAAAATGTCTAAAGCTCGCGGCAACGTGATCAACCCCGATGCGATTGTGGCCGACTATGGTGCTGACTCGCTACGGCTCTATGAAATGTTCATGGGCCCGCTTGAAGCGAGCAAGCCCTGGAGCATGGCTGGCGTTAACGGTGTGAGGAATTTTCTCGACCGCGTTTGGCGAATGATCGTCGATGAGCGAGCCGATGCTTCGGTGCTGAACGCGGCTGTCGGTGATTACGAGCCAACGGAAGAACAGCTGCGAGTCCTGCACAAGACGATTCGAGCGGTTACCAAGGATTACGAGACGCTCAGCTTTAATACGGCAATCGCCCGTTTGATGGAGTTCGTCAACCACTTCACCAAGGAAGCCCAGCGTCCGCGGTCGATCATGCAGACCTTTGTGCAACTGCTCTCGCCGATGGCACCGCACATCGCCGAGGAACTTTGGCATTTGCTCGGGCATGAACAAACGCTGGCTTACGAAGCTTGGCCAGCGCATGATGATGCGCTGGCAACCGACCAATCGATCGAAATCCCGATCCAGATTCAAGGCAAAGTTCGTTCGAAGATCAGCGTCGCTCGGGGCCTGTCGGAAAGCGAGCTGGAGGCAATCGCCTTGGCTGATCCGAAAGTCGCCGAGTGGCTGGTGGGGAAGACGGTGCGGAAGGTGATTATTGTGCCGGACCGACTGGTGAATATTGTTGCGAACTGAGCTGGGTGAATGCGGGGCAGCGGGCTTTGGGAGTTGAGTACTTACTCGCTTCTGACCCCCTCACCCCCCGGCCCCCCCTCCCCCAAGGGGGCGAGGGGGAGAAAGAGTTTTTTTCTGCGAGTGAACTCGCGGAAGAGATCGCTTTAACGAGCGATGGCGGTATCGTTGAAACCATCGCTTTCACGCGCGAGCCTGCTCCGAATTTTTGCTCTGACATTCCGCATTCTCACTTCTCACTTCTCACTTCTCACTTCTCAACTCTCAACTCTCAACTCTCAACTCTCAACTCTCAACTCTCAACTCTCATGTCCCCTCGCATCGCTTACATCACTGCTGGAGCTGGTGGCATGTTTTGCGGCAGTTGCCTGCATGACAATGCGCTGGCCAAGGCACTGGGCAAAGCGGGCTGGGACGTGACGCTCGTTCCGCTTTACACGCCGATTCGGACGGATGAGCAGGACCAAAGCGTCGACCAGGTTTTCTTTGGAGGGATCAATGTTTACCTCCAGCAGAAGATTCCGCTGTTTCGCCACCTACCGCGGTTCGTTGATCGGATTCTCGATAGCCCGCGGCTGATTCGGCGGGTGACGTCCAAAGCGATCGAGGTCGATGCCTCGAAGCTGGGTGACTTGACGCTCTCGGTATTGCAAGGGACGGATGGCAATCAGCGCAAGGAGGTTCGGCGCCTGGTCGAGTGGCTGGGCCGAGAGGTTCGTCCTGACGTGATCGTAGTGACCAACATGCTCGTCGCCGGATTTTCCCGAGAGTGGAAGCGGGCGCATTCCGCTCCGGTGCTGGTGACTTTGCAGGGAGATGATCTGTTTCTCAGCGGCCTTCCGGCACAGTGGCGGGAAAAGTGTCTTGCGGAAATTCGGCGAATCGATCCGTCGGTCGATGGTTATCTGGTACACAGCCATGCGTACGGGGATTTGATTAGCTCGTTCCTCGGGCTGCCGCGTGAGAAGCTGCATGTGACCCCGCTGGGAATCGATACGGTCGACTATCAAGAACTGCCGCCTAGGCCAGCGCGCGATGGGAAGTTTCGCATTGGCTACTTTGCTCGCTTGGCCAAAGAGAAGGGTTTGCATCAGCTCGTCGACGCGTTCATCGCCCTGCGACAACTGCCCGGGACCGAGCAGACGCGTCTGGAATTGGCCGGTTGGCTCAGCCCCGAAGCGAAGGGCTTTGTCGAGGCGCAGTTCCAGCGGCTGCGCGATGCGGGGCTGGAGTCCGACTTTCACTATTACGGCGTGCTCGATCGCGCGGAGAAGCTCGATTTCCTGCGCCGAATTGATCTGCTCAGCGTGCCGACAGAGCAAGCGGAGCCGAAGGGGCTGTTCGTACTTGAGGCTCTGGCTGCGGGGACGCCGGTGGTCCAGCCTGCCGTTGGAGCATTCCCCGAGATGCTCGCCGACTCGGGAGGTGGAGTTCTTGTTCCGCCGGGTGAGCCGCAGCAACTTGCCGGTGCTTGGTGGGAGTTGTTGCACGACCGCGATAGGCTACTGCAGATGGGAGCGGCTGGGAGGGCGTATGTGCTCGCGCGGCGCAGCGGCCCACAAATGGCCGCCAGCACAGCCGAGGTGCTCGAGCAGTTTATCGCTGGCCGCGAGAAAAAAGGCTGAAGGCCAGCTCCTGCAAAGAGCGCTCGGGCGTTCCAGAATTGCGGGCCGGTCTGAATTTTCCGAAGCCAAATCGAGTAAACCGTCCCGCCTTTGCTGCTTCTGCGAAAGCTGGCTCGCACGGCAGGCCGTATGATTAACAGAGCATCCCGGCTCTCGGGTGAATTCGATGGTGACTCTCTGGCGGCTGAAGTAGTGAGCAAGGCGAAACCTGATTCAGAAAGCCGAACCCGCGCGATGTTTCCGCTGCGGATGTCCAGCATTGAGCGGTTGCACTTCCACGATGACTGGCCGGAGTTTCCAAATCAGATCTTTGCCCGAGCCCAATTTCGCGGTGAGCTCAACCTGCAGTGCGCTCGCGAAGCTTTGATTGCCGCAGCGAGGCGGCACGTCTGGAGTAACGCGGTGGTGCGCGGCGGTCGGGATGGCGCATGGCGCTGGGAATGGGATGAGTCAACCGAGCCGCAGTTCGTTTGGCAAGGCGACCAGCCTTTTCAATTCGAGCCGATTGACTTGCGTCGCGGACCTGTTTGCCGGATGGTCGGACGAAGCCTTCCCGAAGGCTGCGAGTTGACCTTTCAGGTACATCACGCCGTTGTCGATGGGCTGGGTGGACTACAGTACCTTCGCGACTGGTTGGTCATCTACGACAACTTGATTTCCGGACGACCGCACGAGGCAGGATTGCCCGAACTTGACATTGAAAGGTTGCGGGATCGCAATCGACTGGGTCTGCTGAAGCGAAAGTACTTGCTCAACCTCTGGCGGCAAGGGATTGGTTTGTTTGGCGCGAGCAAATTTCTGTTTCGCCGCTTTGCGACAATTCAGGCGCCGAGCGTTGAAGCCGACGAAAACAGTGCCGGCTTTCCGAATTACGAAGTCGCAAGCTGGAATGAATCAGAACTTTCAGTGGTGCGCAAGTTCGTGCGCCGGGAAAAAATTTCGCTCAATGACTGGCTGCTGGCGGCGCTATTCCTCAGTTTGCAGCAGTGGCACGAGGAGCAATTTGGTAGCGGCTTGAGTGGCTGGAGCCGCTTGATTGTGCCGATCAACTTGCGGACACCGGAAGACCGCCTGCTGCCGGCGGCCAATCGAGCTTCGCTGGTCCAGCTCGATCGGCGACCGCAATTGGAGCGGGATCAGCTTGCGCTGGCTAAGGGAATTTCGTATGAGCTGGGCCTGATTCGAGATTGGCAGTTAGACCGGATGTTTCTGCTGCTGGTTCGGGGGATGTCGGTTTCGGACGCTTGGTTGCGGAGTGCGGTAGGACGGAGAAAGCCGCGTGCGACTTCGATGCTGACGAATGTCGGCAAACCGCTGCTGCGACTGGGGCTGCCACTGGAGGCGGGCCGAGTGCTCTCCGGCGGATTGAGGCTGGAACTGCTCGATGTGATCGGGCCGATTCGCTATGGAATGCCGCTCAGCTTTGCGGTCGCCGAGTATGCGGGTGACTTGCGGATGACGGCTCACTTTGACCGGCAACGCTTGAGCTCCGAGCAAGTGCAAGCTTTGGTCCGCCGAATTGAGCAACAGGTGAAAGCGATCGGCTCTTGAGAAAGAATCGAGGAAATGGGGACTGGTTGGGCGATTTTCCAGCCAAAAAATTTTCGCTGATCGGCTTGAGCGAACAATTTCAAATTCCCCAGTTTGTCGGAACTTACATCGAAAACGCTTTTTCGAGATAATTCAGGACCAAGGATTGGTTCCAAAGCCAGAATTGCCATATGGTTTGATTGCAAATTCTGGCACAATTTGGAGCAGTGCGCGCCTTTTTATGGGTATGCCAGCACAAGTAAGTTGCCGAGCCGTCTGACCAGACTGCCGGCATGCGATGAACAGCGGAAGGTTTGTATTCATGTCCAGTATTGAGTCGATACTCCAGCGGATGGATAGTTCCAACTCACCCAATCAGGACCAGCAGTCGATCGAAGACTTGTACGAGAAGTGCCAGGCACTGGCAAATAATCTCTGGTGGTCTTGGACTCCTGAAGTCGAACACTTGTTTCGCGATTTGGAGCCGGTGCGGTGGCGACAAGTCGACCATAACCCGGTGGCCTTGCTTAAGGAATTCACTCCGGACCGTCTGTTTGAACGGGCGACGGAGATGGTTCTGTTCAGCCGAATCAATCAGGCTTTCCGCCGCTTGAAAGAGTACATGGCGAGTCGGCAGACTTGGGGAGCGACCCACGCGGGCGTCCTCGGTGCCCGGCCTGTAGCCTACTTTTCAGCGGAGTTCGGGATTCACGAGTCGCTGCCGATTTATTCTGGCGGCCTCGGTGTGCTCTCGGGCGACCACATCAAGCGCGCCCGTTCGCTCGGCGTGCCCCTTGTGGCAGTTGGGCTGTTTTACGCCCAGGGTTACTTCCGCCAGCAACTCTCGTCCGAGGGTTACCAAGAAGAAAAATACATCGACACGATGATCGAGAATCTCCCCGCCAAGCCCGCGCTAAATGCGGATGGCGAGCCGCTCATGGTCACGATTGAGACCCGAACCGGGAAATTGATGGCCAAGGTCTGGAAGATTCAGGTCGGCCGGGTGTCCTTGTATCTGATGGATTCAAACGTCGAGGGAAATCGCCCCGAAGACCGGACTTTGACCAGCCGCCTGTACGGCGGTGATGAACGAACCCGCATCCGCCAAGAACTTTTGCTCGGCGTCGGTGGAGTGAAAGCTTTGCAGATGCTCGGCATTACACCCGGCGTGTACCACCTGAATGAAGGCCACAGCGCTTTCGGGCCGCTCGAAGTGATTCGTCAGCGAATGACCGAGGATGGGCTCCATTTTGATGATGCCCTGCGTGAAATCGCCATGCAAAGCGTTTTCACCACCCACACTCCGGTTCCGGCAGGTCACGATCGGTTCTCTCCGGAACTCGTCGAGGAACACCTCGGGCCACTTCGCGACCAGTTAGGGCTCTCTTACGAACAGTTTATGAGTTTGGGCCGGGTCGACCCTCAAAATCCCACCGAGCCCTTTTGCATGACGGTCATTGGGCTGAAGCTGTCCCGCACTGCCAATGCGGTCAGCCAGTTGCACGGACATGTTTCACGCCGGATGTGGTCGCATCTCTGGCCTTGGCGGGTGGAGAGCGAGATTCCGATTGGCCACATCACCAACGGGGTGCATTCTTCCAGTTGGTTGGCCGAGCAGATGCGGAACTTCTACGACCGCTTGTTCCCGGCGAATTGGATGAATTCCGTCGGTGAGCCAGAAATCTGGCAAGGAATCCACAAGGCCGACCCGGGTGAGCTTTGGGAAATCCACAATACGCTCAAAACGATGATGCTTTCGTTCATTCGGCGTCGGGTTGTGGCTCAGTGCCGCCGCCGGGGGGAAAGCGAAACGGCCTTGGAGAAGGCTCGAAACGTGCTCGATCCGACCGTTTTGACCATCGGATTTGCCCGGCGGTTTGCCACTTACAAGCGGGCCAACCTGCTGTTCAGCGACATGGACCGGGTCGCGAGTATGGTCAATGACCCCTGCCGACCGGTTCAGATTGTTTTTGCAGGTAAGGCACACCCGAAAGACGAACCGGGTAAGCACCTGATTCAGTTGATTGCCCGGATGCGAGATGACTCCCGTTTCGCCGGACGGGTAATCTTTATCGAAGACTACGATATCAACGTCTGTCGGCATCTGGTTCAGGGCGTCGACGTCTGGCTGAATAACCCCCGCCGCCCTCTCGAAGCGTCCGGGACAAGCGGCCAAAAGGTCGTCCTCAACGGCGGGCTGAACCTCTCGATCCTCGATGGCTGGTGGGCCGAGGCCTATGATGGGGTCAATGGATTCGCCATTGGCAAGGGAAGTCACCACGTCAACGATGCCGTGACTGACGAGCGGGATGCGGCGGCCCTCTACGAGGTGATGGAAAACGAAGTTGTCCCGATGTATTACAAGCGAGACATCGATGGTCTGCCGCGGGAGTGGATCAAGCGGATGATCAATTCGATCGCTACCCTCGCTTGGCGTTTCAGCAGCGACCGGATGGTGATGGATTACGCCCGTCACTGCTACGTCCCAGCTGCGGGCGGCTTGAGCTGCCAAATGGAAAACTAATTGCGAAAACGCCGGTTATTTGCGGCTGAAATGCACTGTTTGCCCTCGGGCATCGGACAATAGTTGGCTTTAATCTCCGCGCTGAAGGCTGACGCGTTGCCTCCTCCAATTTAGGGTTGGGCTCGCCCTTTCGTTTCAACGCACCGATTCAATTCACGGGGCAGGCGAGAGGTCCTCGCGGTATGAGATAACATACTCAGCGAGCGGAAAATTTCCTCGACCTCGAGTCGCTGAAAATCTTCGCGCTTCAGTCTCTGAATTGCTCCTCAAGCGAATGTTTCACGAGCTTGAGTGCGAATGTTGCTGAACAGATTCTGGTGTTCGCGACTATCCATGCTGCACAGTATCTGTACACCGCAGTAGAGAGCTGGAACTTTTTTTGCTGCCGAGGGAAAACAAATTTTGGAAGTAAGCGAGGAGCTAAAAAGCCGACCCACGAACTTCGCGCAGAGATGAACGCGGCGGTGAAGCTGCCGGTGAATGTTCGGATGCGCCGCGAATTTGGGGGCTCTCGAAAAGTCTGCATCCAGGTTTGAGTTGGAGCGACTAGTCGATTGCGATGCGAACTTCCTCAGCGCGATGCGCGCGAGAATAAAAATCAATCGAAAAATGAACTGCGAATCCAAAAATTTGGCACGTTCATTGCAACAACTGACGATATGACTACAGCGACAATCAAGGAGGAATGTTCTTCCAGTCGCAAGTAAAAATTTTTAGGAGTTTGATTCCATGGCAAAGAAAGCCGCCAAGGCCGCACCGGCCGCTAAGAAGACCACCAAGACTGCTAAGCCTGCTGCTAAGACTGCAAGCAAGAAGAAGTAGTTTCTGGGGAGCGGCTTGATTGTCGCTTCCGCAAGAAACTATGGCAGCGAGACGAAGGCCAACTTCGGTTGTCTTCAGGGTTTGCCAAATTTGGAAACAAAGATGAGCCACCGCTTGCGGTGGCTTTTTTCGTTTTTAACCCCTAGAAAACAGCGTGATCACCTCCGCCAGGGCTGGGGATTTAAACGAGCGCAACCATAATCAGCGTAAGGACTTCGGGCGCGAATCTCGGAGCACTAGCTTTCCCCGAACAGGAAGTCGTTCAGCGTATGCATCGAGGCAATCGACTGGCCCAATTTGGGCTCGTTCTGGCGTGGCTCGCCTTTCTACTCCCCTTGGGAGCAATTGCCTGGCGAGTTTATCGGAACTACCAACCCCCCGGTCCGTTTGACCCCTCACGTCAGGGATTCTGCGATTTCCACAACGGGGTTTACTACCCAGCTCTGGCTGTGCGGGAGCAGGTCAGCCCTTTCGGCGAGGAGTACGCCGCGAAGTACCCAGTCAGCCGCCCGATGCCGCTGCACGCGCCTTATCTGTTCGCCTTGCAGATCCCCTACACTTGGCTGGAGGTCCCCCAAGCCGACGTTCTGCATTACGTGGCGATGAGCCTGCAGATACTGCTGATTGCGTGGCTCGCTTGGCTGGTGGCTCGCGGGGGCGGAGGGTGGTTGCAGGTGCTTGGCTTGGGGGCCGTTCTGGTCGTATCTCGCTCGGGCTACGGCACCCTTTTCACCGGCTACCTGACGCTGGAACTCGTCGTTGGCGCGATCCTAGCATTGCATTTCGCCGACCGCAGTTGGTGGGGGACGTTTGGGTTCGTCCTCTGCGCGGCGAAGCCAACGTATGGAATCCCTTTAGCCCTGCTGCTCTTGGCCCGGGGTAACTGGCGGACGGTGGTTTGGGGCGGACTAGTCGCGGGCCTACTCTCAGCGCTTGCCCTTGGCTGGTTACTGGGTGACACCAGCTGGACCGAATTTCAAGCCGAAATTTCGGCGGCGCAGGAGGCTCACCGCGCAGACCCCAATGAAATTCCACAGTTCAATTGGACACGGGTCGACCTTCTGGCAGTTGCTGCCAAATGGCTGCGCTGGGAGCCAAACGACTGGGAGCATTTACTGTGGATGTTCCTGCTAATTGCCCTCCCCTGTTTGGCTTTATGGTCCAGCCGCAAGACTCGCGATGAGGGGTTGGCTGACCCTGCCGGGATGCTTTCCAGCTTGGCGCTGGTGAGTACTTTGTACCATCATTACTACGACCTGCTGGTCTTAGTCCCGGCGACGCTGGCGATGGTCCTAGCCGCCGCACCCGAATGGTGGCGTGTCCCGGCTTGGCAGCGTTTCCTTGCCGCTCTGACGACGCTCTTCGTCTTTTTCAACTACTTTTCCGCCCAATTCATTCTGCAGCGGATGAATCCAAGTCAGTTGCTTGTCGACGTG
>JBJTQD010000052.1:0-4305 GCA_046075445.1 Planctomycetota bacterium | reverse complement strand
CGGCCTTCCTCGGTGCCGCTTGGATCGGGGCAGGCTTTAGTCTGACGAATGCTAGCTGGTTGTTGATTCTCGGATCGACCATTGCGGGGATGCTGCTTGCTGCGATGTTGCCAATGTGTTTGCCGCGATTCGACATGTCCTCAACGCTTCCGCTGCTGTGCAGCTGGTTGCTGGGCGGCTTGTTTATTGGAGCGATTGAACCTAAACCGCCACGTTTTGAGATGACGCTGATTGCCTTGTTGCCTCTGGCTCTCCTGGCGACGGCGAGTTGGCTAGGAACGACGTTGCGTAGACCGACAGAGCAGGTACCAGACTCCCGGATGTGAGTTCTCTCAAGTCGTTAGGACTCGGGGGAAAAAGACAGCCAAGGTTCAGACCGCACTCCGGCTTTCGGCGGGGTCGGGAGACCCGCGCCGAGCGCGGCATTCCGCATTCCGCATTCCGCATTCCGCATTCCGCATTCCGCATTCCGCAGTGGCTACAACGATCGGCGGGGTGGCACGAATAGATTTGAGACCAGGAGTCCGCCGACGATTGCGATCGCAATCAGCACGGTGCCAAAGGCAAACTCCAGGCCAACCATTTTGTCCTGCTCAATGAAAGCCATGAGACTGCGATATCCAAGACTTCCTGGCACAAGGAGCAGAATCGCCGGCAGAGTCGCGACCATTGCAGGACGATCCAGCCAGCGAGCGTAGAGGTTTCCCGCCAACCCGATTACAAGAGCTCCCGCAAAAGCACCAAACTCGCTTCCTTTCCAACCGGACGCGGTCGCCGCGGTGAGAAACCCAATCCACGCCACACTGACAATGATTGGCCACTCACTCCGCCTGGCCTGAAACAGAATTGCCAGCATAAAGGGCGCGACGAGTAACGCAACGAAGTAGGCCCAGCCGGGGAGCGGCTCGGAATCGATCTTCGCTGGTCTTAACTCAGCTCCCAAGCGCCACGCGATCGCCACGCCGCAGGCTAAAGCGAGAAAGACGACCGCTGCCCAAGCCAAACGGGCAACGCCCGACGAAAGATGCCGATTGGCCAGCTCCGTCATTCCCACGGTGAAATTCAGGCCGGGGACCAAAATGATCAGTGAACCGAGAGTCGCGAGTCGATCATCGAAGTGGGATACGATTCCTGAAAGGACAAGAGCGCTCGAGGCGCAGAAGAAGGCAGCCGTCACTTCGAGCAGGTTCGCTTGGGGTGAAACTCGTTGCAGCCAAATCCCCCAAGCTTGAATCACGCCTCCCATTACCGTTGCAAACAGGACTTCACGCAGGCCTGCCCCCAAAAAAACCGTAACGCATCCCGAGGCAATCGCAGCCGCGAGAATTAAGAGCCCAAGCGGGTAGCGACTTCCTTGGCTGGCGATGGCCGTGAGCCGCTGAGACGTTTCTTCGAGCGTCGCTTTTCCGTCCTCGAGGCCTTCGAGCGCCTCGTCCACTTCATAGAGCTTTCCAAGATCCGTTTCACCCGGCTCGATTCGCTTCAAAACTGTCCGCTGACTACCAGAATTGAATGCCAGCAGTAGCGAGGTCGGGGTGTAAAGAACGTCAACGCCCTCGCCCACGACACGGGAGATCCGACCGACCACACGTTCCAATCGGTGGGACGGCGCACCGAGTTGGTGGAGTAGCGTGGCGGTCTGCAGCAGGAATTTCTGCTGCGGTAACAGGTCGGCAATTTCAGATGAACTCAATCAGTCAGTCCAATCGAAGAGTTATGAGTCGACAAGCGGAAAATCGCGGCGAAATTAGAATTCCAGGCAGCATCAACTGATGGGCCTTTGGAGATCGATTCAGAAGTCGACTGAGACAAAGTCTCCAACGAAATCAGCTTTCGGGGGTCAGCCCAACCACAATCTGAAAGTTCGCAGCCAACTCCCCGATTTTAGACTCCGGTACTTTTGCGAAGTCGATGACTACCGAGTCCCGCGCGGCAGGATCCTTGATTGATTGAAGGATCCCATCTCGCTCGTTTTGCTGATGTCCTTTGACAAAGCACTGGGTGGTCACCAATGACTTCCCACCCTTAGTCACCTTAACGTGAATGTGAGGCGTTCGTCCGGGATAAGCGACCGGCTTAATCGTACGAAAGTAATACTCGCCACCGAGAGTCGTCGTAAAACGTCCGTAGCCTTGGAAGTTGGTATCGCGCTGTTCGCGATTCGCGCTGTCTTTGTGGAGATAAGCTCCCTTGCTGTCGACTTGCCAAATCTCGACGAGCGCGTTGCGAATCGGTCGGCCGTTCACATCGACTACTTTACCGGTTAGATGCGTCACCTCTCCGACCGCTGGACTGAGACTTTCGTTAATGATGAGCAAGTCGTTGTCGGTATCGAGGGGCAGACGGTCTGGGTAAAAAGGGCCTTCGGTTTGAGCCGGGGTCTTCACCAGTTGTTCCTGGAACTCATGAAGACTGAGCGATTCTCTCTCGCCATGCCGCGATACAGGAAGACCGAACAGAGCGACGGCACCGAGCGAAATTCCACCTTGCTGCAAAAGACGTCGACGGTCGATTCGAGCTGGCTGCATGGACTCCACTCCAGTAAAAATTAAATTCAATTCGGCTTGCCGAGCATTGCTCGGTCAGGACTAGCGACTGCTTGGCACCAACCAGTGTCTATAAAATAACCGGTTAGGCGATTCAGAGCGACCCAATTTCCAGCTCATGCCAAGGCCCCCCGCACACTGTTGATTCATTACCTCCGCTGGGGTGGTCTCCGTTTTTCGAAACTCTGGTCAGGCGTGCCCCGAAAGTAACGGCTGATAAACGGGAACGTGTCGGTAATCACGTAGTGATAAGCTCCTTGAGGATACTCCGGGGTGACGCCGAAACGGCCATTGCACTCGTCGAGGTCACCACTTCCTGCGACGTACTCCCAATCCTGATTAAATGTGCCATCGTAAGGACCACCCGGACCATCTTCGCCACCGGGACGCTCGCCGCTGCGAAGCTGATAGCTTGAGCGAAGCTTTTTCAGCGGACTGGCCGCATCTTTCGGGTCGCCAAAGCCCCATTGGCTGTAAATCGGAAAGCCATCGGCTGCATAGCCGACGAGAACCAGCTCGTCGAGCTTCTTTCCTCGATGCTCAAGCATCCCCAGCGGCAGTCCATGGTAGTGATAAGCGCCGTTCGGCTGGACATGAGCATTTGACTCGTCCAGCCCCAGATTGATCTTGCCGCTCATCGCGTCGTAACGCCAAGCTGGGTCTCCCTTCCAGAGTTCAGCCGTCCCGGGATCAAACGGAATGCCATTGAGGGCGACTCCAAAGAGCACGCCCCCTGCTTCGCGAACTTCATCCAGCGGTTTTGGATTCAGTGGCATTCGGAAGCGATACTGAATCGCTCCGATCGTGTTTGGATTGCCTCGATTGGGAAAGCGTCCGGGCTGATGGTCGGGAATTCCATTGGAAACGAGCGTACGGTATTCTCCCTCGGAGGTCAGAGAAGCTTGATGCGGGGGTAATTCAACGGGCTGTCGAGACTGCTCCTCAGGCGGTCGCTGCATTTGGGTGAATTCCTTGGCGAACGCTTCCAGTTCTTCGCGGCTCAATTGGCCATCACCGTTTCGGTCAAAGCTAAAAGCATGTTCGAGAAAACGCTCGCGATTGGGCGGCCCAGCTTGCTCGCGGCGCGGGACTTCTTGAGCAGCAGCAGTTTGCCCGCAGCTTGCGAAGTAAAGCGACATAAACATGGAGATTCCATATCGAACGAAGTTCGCTGGGGATGGCATTTGAAATCACCTCTAGAACGAAATCGAAGCCGACTCCAAGACCGGCTCAAATCACCAATTGGCCGAAGTATACCCGCGACTCAAGCAATCCAGTGTCGGAATTCAGGTAATATTAAGGCGGAGAATTGACCCTTTGTCTTGACTTGCCTTTCGATGAATTCCAACTCGCTGCATTCCGCTTACTTCGAGGTTCGCTTTCGCGGCGAGGCACTCCCTGAGGATTGGCCAGAGCGGTTCGCCGTGATCACGGCCTACGCCACGACTGGCGAGCAATGGAGTCCCGCAGCGAATCAGGCGGCCGACCAGCAATTGCTTCAGCGGATCCAGGAGCGGGGAGTCTGGCATGTGCGGCTGACCGGGTACTCTCCTCAAGATGGCCATGCCGAGCCTGGTTGGGCGGTAGCGTTTCAACTAGCTGAAGCCCGCCATGTCGGTCTTGAGTTTCGGCAAGACGCGATTTTCTGGGTCTCCAATGACGAGCTTTCGGTCACGCGATGTCTCGAACAGAGCCCGCTCGTCAGGGTGGGTTTGTTTCGCGAGCGGCTGGCGGCTTTGACTTCCCCTGAGCAATCCTA
>JBJTQD010000051.1:0-853 GCA_046075445.1 Planctomycetota bacterium | reverse complement strand
GCTTTCGGCGGGGTCGGGAGACCCGCGCCGAGCGCGAGGCGGTGATGGGAAACCCGCATGAAGCGCAAAAGCCCTTTCCGCATCCCCACTTGCCGTCCGATTTCCACTAAAATCAGGCCTCCTAACCGCCCCGCTTCCCGGAGTTTTCAATGGCCACGACCGACCGCTTGCGTCTCGATTCAGCTCAATTGCGCTGGCAATGTGACCCGGGTCATTTTTCATTTGAGACCACCAGTGAAGTTGAGAACACGGATTCATTGGTCGGTCAGGAGACGGCACGTGATGCGTTGCTGTTCGGCATTGAGTGTTTGGCTCATGGACAGAACGTTTATGTGCGGGGGCCGCGTGGGACGGGGCGGATTACGATGGTCCGCCAACTGCTGAGACAGCTGCAGATGAAGACAAGGAAGAAGCGAGATCGCTGCTTTGTCAACAATTTCCTAAAACCGGATCGGCCGCGATTGATTACGCTCCCGCCGGGAACCGCTAACGAATTCCGTAAAGCGATGTCGGAGTTCAGCCAATTTGTCGGTAGCGACCTGCGCAAGCTGCTTGATACCGAACCGCTGCTCTCGCAGCGTGAGGCGGCAAAGGAGCGAATCCAAAATGCGGCGCGATTGATGTCCGATCCGCTGGAGAGCCGACTCTCCGCGGCTGGTTTGGCTTTGGTGGCAATTCCACAGGGACCGACCGTCATTTTTCCGGTCATCGATGGCGAGCCGGTGGCTCCCGATCAGTTGCGAATGCTGATCGCTCAAGGGAAGGTTCCCGCAGAGACTTTGGAAAACTATGAGCGACAGCTGCCGAATTTCCAGAAAGAGGTTGATCGGATCGGCCGCGAGATTGGTCAGAT
>JBJTQD010000050.1:0-4686 GCA_046075445.1 Planctomycetota bacterium | reverse complement strand
GCCAGAGAGAGTAGAGCAGTGGAGCAGTAGACCGAGTCGAGATGAGAGCGGCTGAACTGAGTGGATGGTTTCGCTGTTGGGCAAGGATTTGCTTGAAGCGGTGATCTACTGTTCTGCTGCTCTCATCTCTACTCTCGATTGGCCTTTGGCCAATGGAGGCGCCGGGGATTGAACCCGGGTCCCGTGGTGTTTTCGTGACAGCCTCTACGTGTGTAGCCGTTGATTTATTTCTCGCTGTCGACCCCGCCCACGGCAGGCTGAGTCAAACAGCCAGCCCGGAACGTTTTTTAGGCGCGACTGTACCAGGCGTGAGTCGCGCCGAGCTGAATTTGGCGACGAACTTTTGGGCCTCTTCAGCAAAGCCCCGCAGTTCGGGTTGCCCGTTTTAGTTAGGCAGCCAGAGCCAAGTTGTTGTTGGCAATTATTGTTTTAATCAGCTTTTTACGTGGCCTGCTGATCAACCACGACACGCCACTGACACGTCCAGCATCCGGTCGATTCCAATTCGCCCCCTGAACGTAAGAGTTCCAGCCCATTATTCACCCGGCTAACTGAAAGTAAAGCCGGATGGAAAGAATGAACCACTAATCGGCACTAATGAAGACTGAAATAGGAAGTAAGTTTCGGAAACACCTCGCGAATAGAGTGGGGAGAGGAAAGAAAGAACTGAAGAAGAACCACTGATTGACGCTGATAGGGAGACAACGCTGATAGGTAATACGCGTCTGCGGACTTAAGTTTTCAGGCGGCTGGCGATTTTTCGATTGGCTTTCAAGCTGGCCCCGGTCACATCTGTAGCGATTATGCGTGGAGCGGCAGCCCGTGTGTTGTTTTTGCTGGTGCTTGTGCCGGCCAAGTGCGATGCACGGACTGGAATCAAACGGCTGATTCTGGCATAATCGCGGCTCCGCGGACCTGCTCTTCCGCCGACCGGCATGCCCCTCTTTTGGCGGTTTTTCCGTCAAGCCCAGCAGTCGGTCTCCCTACCCCCCTCCCCTGCTTCGATGGCGAAGCCGTTTCGAGCTGGCGGCTCGACACCCCACTCGAACACCTAACCCCGTCGTGAAGATTGGCAGTCCTTTGGGGAACGTGACAGCTTGCTTCCGTTGTCTGTCCAGCCATTTTTCGGGTGGTCACGAACCGGAAACACGAGCAGGCTCGGCGGCTCAACTTGAAGCGACATCCTGACAACTAAAATCATTCCGAGCAGAGAACCCGAAAGGTCAAATACAGCATGGAGAAAGTCCTGAATCAGTGCGGCTTGGGTGCCGGCAGTCGTCAAAGCGAAATCATTGAGCTGGCTCTCACCCACAGGTTCGACGGCATCGAAGTTGACATGGCCGACTTGCTCGCCCGCTACGAAGCGATGGGCAAGGCCTTCGCCCTGCAGTTCTTCAAAAGCGCCCGAGTAAAAACGGGGACTTTCAAACTGCCAATCAACCCCGGTGTCGGCCAGGATGAATTTCCGGTTCAGCTGACCAAGCTCGAAAAAGTCATCGAGTTGGCCAAGGAACTCGGCTGCACCCGCTGCTATCTCGAAATCGAATCAGGCAGTGATCGCCACACCTTCCTCGAGAACTTCGAAAACCACCGCGTGCGGCTGAGCACGATCGGCGGAAAACTTGCCGAGGCCGGAATCCGACTCGGGATCGGTCTGTCCGACAACATCCAGCAATGCAAAAAGACCTACCAGTTCGTTCGCTCTGCCGAGGAATTGCTGACCTTACTTCGAATGGTTGGTCATCCCAACGTGGGCCTCTGCGTCAACACGTTTAATTGGGCCCTCGGTAAAGGTAAAGTAGAACAGCTCGCCGCGCTCAAAGCTGACAAAGTCTCCGAAGTTCGCTTGGGTGACATCCCCGACGGCGCGGACCTCGCGAAGGTTACTTCGGGACAAGTTCAGCTCGCCGGATCGCAGTCCGGATCGTTTGCCATCTCGCTGATGAAATTCCTGCACGGGCTCAGCTGGGACGGCGCCGTCTCGATGTTGGCTGGCTCAGCGATGTTCACCGGCAAGGCGCGCGATGCGGTGTTTGCCGAGATGGCCGCGCGGTTGCAGGAACTGGTGGAGATCGGCGAAGGCAAACGGGATGGTTTGGAAGCTGCAGCCGAGGTTAGCTGAAGCTGAGGCGATTTTAGTTGGGAGCATGAGTTAGGGATCGCCCCCTCACCCCCGACCCCTCGCCCCCTTGGGGGAGAGGGGAGCAAGAATTTTGGATTTGCGCGATTTCACTGTAATCTTTGCGCGGCATGACAGTATTCCTTGCGCGATATCGCGGTATTCTTCGCGCGATCGCGCGGTGTTCAAAGCACGGTCAATTTTCTATGCAATGAGCGTGGTTTAGCGCAGGCGCCACCAAGAGTGTTCTTCCCAGCCGCGAGCCGCTACGAGGGGCTCGATCGCTTCGCGAAATCGCTTGGCGTCGGCGGGGTATCCCTTGGTCGGCTCCAGCCCGGGCACTTCCCGTTGCCAGTACCGATTGAAAGCTGCCATGCAGAGTTCGCGGATGTACTTGGCGTACATCGATGCGAGGGCGACTGGCATTTGGGATTCGCCTCCAGCGGCGAATTGAATCCGCACATCGCGCTGGCCGCTGTGAAAGCGGTAGCGGCTGACTTCCGCCGTCTCGCATTCGTGTGCCGGAGGCAGCGGGCTGAGGTGCCTCTCCACCGCCGCTGCATAGCGATTCCGCCCGCCGTGCTTGTCGCAGAAGATCGTCACCGGTTCGGGATCGTTTGGGATCGAGCCGAGCAGTTCGCCAGCCAACTGCAGGCTGAGCGCCGTCAGCAGATTGCTTTTGTTGCCCAGTCGCTCACTCAGATCATTGAAGGCCGCCGGATAGAGCGGAGCGGAGACGACTCGCAGTAAGCGGACCGACTGCTCCTCGCAGCAACCTGCGAAACGCTGGGCGACCGTCGCGTGATTTTCGGCGAGCGGCTCGTGAGGCAATTCCAGCGGGCAGGCAGTCGTTGACGGGTCCGACTCGAATTGGGCGTGCAACGTGGGGATTGCGTCCGACTCGCCCCAGAGAAACGAACTCTGTGCGACCCGATCCGCGAGTTGCTCCAGCGGCAGATCGGGTGAGTGCTCCCGGAGCAGATTCGTCAGTACCCTTTTTGCGACCGCTTGAAACTGGGGGCAGACTGCCCAGAGGTTAGTTTCGAGGTTCTGAATCGAATCGGGAGTGTGCAGTTCCTTCGAGTCGGCGATGGCGACTTTGCGAGCCGAACCGCTGCGGCTGACGGCCCCGCGAAGCAAGTGGTAGAGATCGCAATCTGCTTCAGGAACATGCCAGAGCGTCCCGCCGATCACCAGCGGCCCGAGATTGGGAGCGTAACCGGCTTCGTCGATCCCAATCAAATAAGGCATGATTCGCGTTCAAACAGAGCAGAGAAATTGAATGATTCGAGAAAGCCCTGCGAGGCTTTGCCGCCCGAATTTTGGCGAACGACATCAAGGCACCTGCGGACTGGCTTCTATCCGCTTGAATGATGACTTATGTTGTAACCCTAGTCGGGAGTGGATTGAAGTCGGCTTGCGGCAAGGCACCGAGTGGTGCGGTGAGGGTTCGATTGCCGGGGCGAATTGCGAAGCGGAGAGCAGACGTGGAATTAAAGAGTGAAGTGCGAGCGATTCTCGAGCAGCTTGGTGTTCCGGCAGATTGGCAAGCGAATGCTTCGGGGCTGCGATGGAGCTCGGGAGCGGGAAGTACAGTTACGGCTCGCAGTCCCATCACGGGCGAAGTACTGGGCGAATTCGCCGGCTCGACTGGTGCCGATGTGACCGCCGCGGTTGAGCAGGCGAGCGAGGCGTTTCGCGCGTGGCGAGTGGTGCCGGCTCCGCAGCGGGGGGAGTTGGTCAGGCGGATCGGCCAGCGGCTGCGGGAACTCAAGGAGCCGCTCGCTCGGCTGGTCACGATCGAGAGTGGCAAGATTTTGCAGGAGGGGCTCGGCGAAGTCCAAGAGATGATCGACATCTGCGACTTTGCCGTGGGGCTGAGCCGGCAACTTTACGGTCTGACGATCGCCAGTGAACGGCCGGGGCACCGGATGATGGAGCAGTGGCATCCGCTCGGGCCGGTCGGTGTGATCAGTGCGTTCAACTTTCCGGTCGCCGTGTGGAGTTGGAATGCGATGATCGCGTTGGTGTGCGGCGACCCGGTGATTTGGAAGCCGTCGGAAAAGACTTCGCTCTGCGGTATGGCCTGTCATGCGGTTGCCAGTCGCGTGGCGGCGGAATTCGCAGCGGCGCCGCAGGGGCTGCTGCAATTGATTCAAGGTGGAGCCGATGTGGGGCAATTTCTGGCGGGCGACGCGCGAGTTCCGCTGATATCGGCGACCGGCTCGACGCGGATGGGCCGCAGTGTGGCCGTGCAGGTGGCAGAGCGGCTGGGCCGGTCGCTGTTGGAACTGGGGGGCAACAATGCGGCAATTGTCGCGCCGACGGCCGATTTGAACTTGGTTTTGCGAGGTGCGATTTTCGCGGCGTTTGGAACGTGCGGCCAGCGCTGCACTTCGCTGCGGCGACTGTTTGTGCACGAGTCGCTGCTGGAGCCGTTGGTCGGGCGTTTGACTCAAGTCGCCAGCCAATTGCCGATTGGCGACCCACTCGCACAGGGAACCTTGGTTGGGCCGTTGGTGGACGACGCGGCCTATGAGGCGATGAGTGCCGCACTGGCCGAGGCG
>JBJTQD010000049.1:0-931 GCA_046075445.1 Planctomycetota bacterium | reverse complement strand
GGAAACAGATACGCCATCACCGCGCTGACCAGCTTGTCGGATAAGCTCAACTTGCCCCGCAGGTCGTCGAGCAATCCCAACTCAGCCTCAAACTTGAAGTCAAATTTCTCAAGCACCTTCGGCGTCGTCAGAATGTGTTTGATCTCTGCATGCCGAATGCAGTGATTCATGATTTCGTTACTGACCGTGTAATTCAGGTTGACCGATACCCGCCGGTCGAGCGCGAGTGCCATATTCACCACGACGCCACCGGAACTCGGTGGTATCAGCACCGCCACATGCTGTTCATTCGACTTCAGCAAATGCTTCCGCAGCAACCGCCGCAGGATCAAAGCTCGCATCAACAACTGCCCGCCCGTCATCTTCTGATTCGTCGAGTCATTCAGCTTGGGGCTGAACAATCGCTTGCGGCACATTCGCACAAACCGCTCGGCAGGCGACTTGAAATGTCCAATCCGGTTCGCGACGCAATCGGCACTCAATTTTTGCACGGCACTCCTCAAACGGTACAAATCATTGGGCGGAGGAACAGGAGGGCCAATCGTCACCGACAGCGGCCGCCGCAGAGACGTGGGCAACTTCCAGATCGACTTGCCACCCGAGTAACTGAAAATGCTCCCCCACATCTGATCAATGTAAACCGGCAAGACGGGAACATTCAGCCCATCAATGATTTTGATGACACCCGGCTTAAATGCTTGCAACTGTACCGTTCGCGAAAGGCCCCCCTCGGGGAAGACGCAAACTAATTCGCCGTTCTCCAGCGCCTCGCGCGCTTCGCGGATCCCCTTGATAATCGACTTCGGGCCACCCGAGATCAGAATCACACCAGTAAACTTGGCGAACCAGCGAGCGAAACCCGAATGAAAATTTCCTTGCCAAGCAATGGCTCTAACTGGCCGATGAGTCATCAACAGTGTGATCGCTCCAT
>JBJTQD010000048.1:0-1982 GCA_046075445.1 Planctomycetota bacterium | reverse complement strand
TCGCGCATCGTGTAGGTGAATGTGTCGGTCAGCGTATTGCCGCTCGTTCGCAAGGCCTGGACCGTCGCATTGCTGTTGTCCACCGTATAGGTGTAGGCTCCGTTGGCCGCGATATTGATCGTGCCGTAGGTACCCGTGACCGAGCTGCCCACATTACCGCTGGCACTACCAACAACTCCCGCCGCGACCCCGGTCACCGTCTTGGTGTCGCCCGAGTCGGCATCCGTGTCATTGGTCAGCACATTGCCGTTGGGATTCGTGCCCGCTGTGCCGTTGCTGACTCCACCTGCTTCGACTGCAGTGGCCGAATCGGCGACAGCTGTCGGTGCGGTGTTGATGTCATAAGAGATTTGGAAATTATCGACGTACAGGTAAAACGCCCCTGCATTGGCCGTCGTCACCGTAAAGCGAACGCTGGTCGTGCTGGAGATGTAGCTGGTCAAATCGTAAGACTTGTTTCCGGCTGCCGTGTTGGTTGTGCGAGTGAACGTATCGAGCGCGGTCCAGGTGCTGCCGTTAGACGAGGCTTCGAGCGTGATCGTCGAATTCGACGCGTTGTCATCGAGCGTACTGTCGAAGGAGAACGTGAGCGTTGCCGCATGGGCCCCGCTCAAGTTGGCTTGCCTCGATAACAGGTTCGCCGTGTTGCCCGGCTGCAGTCGCAGTTGCCCGCCCGTGATCAGGAAGTGCCCGCTGTTCGCCCCCGCTCCACCGGAGTCAGTCTCAGACCAACCTGCTGTCCAGTTGTTGGTCCCATCGTTGTTGGTGTACACGGCTAAGCTAAAGTCATCGCGTACGGTGTAGGTCAGCAGCAAGTGCTGCCAAGCTTGATCGAGATTGCGAATCAGCGGCGTGGTTTGGGCAATCTTGCCGACTTGGTATTCCAGCTCCCAGTCGCCGCCAAGCAGACCGGCGCCGGTCGCGTCGGTGCTCGCTGCAATATCGCGATGGATGATGCCGGCCAAATCAGAGACAAACTGCTGCCCAGTCGAACCGTCGGCAATGTAGCAGCCGTACAGCAGCAAATCGGCATCGGCAGTCAGGTTGAGTTGCCAGGCTGCCAGCTGATTAGCGTACAGGTCGAGGCTGCTGCTGGTCAGCGTCGTACTGCCCAATTGCAGCCCGCCCGCAAACCCGTGCGTCAGCAGGTGGATGGCCGAGAATGTCTCGCCGGAATTAGCCAGGTAATTGGAAATGAACTGCAGCCCATCGGCGGTCGAATCAAGCACGACCACCGTGTAAAGCTGACTATCGGCACCAGACCAAGCGCTGACCAGCTGCGCGAGGTCCGGCAACTGGCTGTCGATGAAGACCAGTTCCCGGTGTCCGCTGGCGGCCGCTTCGGCCAAGCTGACTTCAGGAATGAACTGAGCGGTAGGGAGCTGATTCCACTCGTCGAGTTCGGCTTGCTGGACGGCTTCGGACCAAAGGTTTCCGGCGGCCGAAAGCGGATCGTGGTCGAGCCAGCCCGTGGCGAGTTCCGCCCGTACTCCGAGCAGTTGTTCGAGTTCGTGTTCGAGCGTCTGGGCCGCACTGCTGGCTGCATCGTCGAGCAGGTGATAATCGGCCGACTGGGATTCGATCGCACTCGGTAGGACAAACGTCTCTTCAAATCCGGGGTCGCTCCAGAGCAGTGTCTGTTCGGCCAGCTGGAGTGGGGCTGAGCCTGTCGAGTCCCACCAGCCGTAGAGCAGCACATTCGCATCGGCGGCGAGGGATTGCCGCCAAAGCGAAAAAGTCGGCGTCAGCGCCGGGACTGACTCGGGGTTGAGGTCGGCTTGGCCCAAGTGAGTGCCGCGGAGGTCTTGGAACGCGATTAAGTGGACCGAGCTAACGTTACGGTGCGTCTTTAGTCGTTTGCTGATGGCATTGATGCCGTTGGCGTCGGCATCGATGACCATCACTTCGACTGGATTGCTTCCTTGATCGAAGGCTGAGAGGTCCTCCAGCAATGAATCGCGAGTCAGCACCCGGGCATCGAT
>JBJTQD010000047.1:0-3369 GCA_046075445.1 Planctomycetota bacterium | reverse complement strand
ATTCAAGACAACTCAGACTTACTTTCGCTCGCCTTCAAAGGTCAAATCCCGCTGCTCCTCAAGCAATTTCTTCTGCTTCCGCTCCATCGCTCGAAGCTCTTCGCGAACGCGCTTGATCTCAGCTCCATTCTCGGTACTCGTCCGCTCGATCTCTTCCAAACGCGTTTTGAGGTCGGCTGCCATCTTTTCAACCTCAGCCTTGCGAGCCGTATCTCCAGTTGCTTTCGCTTCCGCTGCAGCCAACTGCTGCGGAAGTTCAGCTAACTTCGCGGTCAATCCAGCGAGTTCCTTCTCGATCTGCTCCAGCCGACCTTTGTAAATCACAGCCGGTGCCAATTCGCCGCTGCGGAGTCGCTCGACCGCAGGCAACACAACTTGCAGCGGCAGTGCCAAGGTACTGACACGGCCACTTCTCGAGATGTTGATACCGACAATCTGACCGTTGGAGTCAACCAACGGGCCACCACACTGGTTCGCCTGAATCCCCGCGTCATGCTGAAACGCCATCGGGAAATCCTGACGGCGTTTACTCAGCGTACTCCCCATCCGATTCTGCTGATTGCTCCGCTCAAAATCCGGATCAATATTTTCCATATTGGCCAACTCAAGATTGACCGTGAAGGCTGACTCGCCTCGCTGTACCGTCAACTCAATGCGGTCACCAGGGGAGTGCTCGGCCAGAACCGCACGCAACTCAGCCACCTTCTTTGTCTCTTTGTCATCGATTTTCAAAATGACATCGTTAACTCGCAGGTCGGCTGCGTCCGCAGGCGAACCTGCCGTGATTTGATTGATCCGCACGCCATCCCGGTCAGCAATGTCGACCGGCATGATTCCAATGTACGCCCTGGCATTCGCAATCTCTCGCTCGCGAACTCCCACCATCCCTAAGGCAATCGGCTTTGACTCCGGACCAACCGAAGCCAACCAACTGCCGACGGTTGGTGGAGGGTTTAGCGAAAGATTCGCAGCCGTCAGCGGCTCAGAATCAACTTTAAGCAGAGCCAAGTCTGTATCTGTATCGATACCGACGACTCGTGCAGCCAGCTTGCTGCCATTTTCCAGACGGCACTCAAGCGGCGACTTCAGTTCACTCGCCTTCGTCAGGATCAAACCCGACGGGTCAATGATCGTCCCCAGCATCACCTGTTTATCATTGGCCCAAAGCTGCACTGTCGACGGTGCGACCGAGGCCGATAGCGGCACAAACAATTTCTCGAAATCCGCTGCGTGTCGGGAACTGTCTTTAAACCGCCCCAGCCGCTTGGCCACCTCATCAAAGGTGACCTTCAACGGCGACGCCTTCTCCCCGGCTGGCTTCTCCTCCGCCGGCTTATCTTGAGCCAAACTCGGAGCCACAGCCCAAACCAAGCCGCAGACAGCCAAGAACAACCAATTCAGACGAATCACGCATTTCATCGAAATCATTCCTCAATATCCAGTTAACCAGTCCAAAGACCAGGTTTGCCAGCTCAGTTCTCTCCGACTTCCAGCTCCATCGTGATTTCCAACTCTCCACGCTGGATCACCAACTCAACCTTTTGGCCAATCTTCAATTCGCGGAACGCCTCACCCAAGGAGGCTTTGTCTTTCACCGGCTTGCCATCCATCCGGATGATGCGGTCGTCCTTTTTTACGCCGGCCTGTTCAGCCGGACTTCCCGGGGCAACCTCCGAGACTTGATTCGTGTCGCCGGAGAGCGAAAGACCGATGTAAGCCTTGGTCGAGGCACCCACGATTTTACTCGCGACCAGTTGGTCCCAGTCTTCCGAGAACGTATCGATCGGAACGTGGAAGTTGTCCCACAACGCGTTGCCAATTCGACTGTGAATTCCAATCACACGACCTTCGAAATCGAACAGCGGTCCGCCGGAGTCACCACCAACGAGCACACAATCCGTTCGCAGCACAGTCGGGTTCTTATAGAGCAACCGCCCCACGCGAAGCACAAGTCCGCGTTTCTCGTCCCAGCCACCCGGATGACCAATCGCCAGCACCCACTGACCATTTTTCATTCCCGAGGATTCGCCGATCTCAACGTAGGGATAATTTCCCGCTTCAGTGATTTTAAGCATCCCAGAGTCCACGCCGCGGTTCAGCCCTAAAGTCTTGGCATTCACCTCGCGCCCATCTGGAAATTTGATCCGAGCATTGAGATTCTGGCGCCCAATGACATGTGCCGCCGTGAGCACGTAGCCATCGCGAGAGACAACAACGCCGCTTCCCTGAGCAGCCCCGACTTGGACATTCACAATTGCCGGCAACAACTCGTCCATCAGTTCGGCCGAGCGCTTCTCCAGAAATTTCAACTGGGATACATCAGCGGGAGCCTTACCCGAGAAGAGGAAGGTGTCGTCGGCCTTAGCGGTTTCCCCCGCAGTGGACTTTTTCTTAACCAAAGCCGTTTCCTGCCCCCAAACGGGCGAATTCCCGGCGGTTAGCAGCAGAAGGCTGAGCGCCCCCAATAGACGGAGCCTGGTATTCGTTAACCAGCGGTTCCGGCGCTGTTCGTTCCTGCTTGTTTGGGTCGGCATGCGTGCTCCATCAAGTTGAGGTTGGATCGTCAACTAAGTTTATCCAAATTTTAACCAGCCAGACAGCAAAAGTGACCTTTCGATTTTTGGCTTCCCCCGTGCATCCAATTAAAAATGGCTTTTCATTAAAAAATATGGGCCCGATTCGCTGGATTTCCCGACAATTCCACGATTCGGGACCGAATCCTGCCCTTGGCGAAATTCAGACACTTCACAACCCCGACAACCGGACAAACCCCACTCAGTCTGGCGCCAACAACTCCCCTCAACAACTGGCAAACCTAATCCCCAAGCCTCAAGCAATCGCCCGAGCAGCGGCTCCAGTCTTTCCAGAACCGGATTCCCCCCGCTCGCTTCATTGGGTGTTGGGTTGACGCCTCCCGTGGGAAATGCCATCTTGCCCCAAAGGCCCCCCAAACCAATCCGCATGCTCAATCGCCCTCATTACAAGCAACCGCAGCTTGGCCATGCTTAAGCGCAAACCTGTTTTCCCAAACATCATCGAAATCAACCACCAACTGGGGCGAGTTCTCGGTTGCAACGTCTACCTCGTCTATGACCAAGACGAGTGGATTCTGATCGATATCGGCTACGAAGAAATCGTCGACGAAATCGTCCAGACGATCAGGATGCTCGACTTTCCCTTCGCCCACTGCAAGACGCTCGTCGCCACCCACGCCGACGTCGACCACATCCAAGGCCTCGCCAAAGCCAAGCAACTGCTCAAGACTACCGTCACGGCTCATCAACTCGCCGCCGCCCCTCTGCAAACGGGCGATCGGCTAAAGACCTTCGCGCTGATCGAGTCCCAGAAAATCGACATGCCGATGCCGCC
>JBJTQD010000046.1:0-6487 GCA_046075445.1 Planctomycetota bacterium | reverse complement strand
GCTGACTAAATCAGCCTTGAGAACTTCGTATCAGAGTGCGGATTCAAATGATTGCTCTCAAAAACGACCGCGGACGATGGGTAAACTTTGTCGCCTGCGGAGTTTCCGGGAGCGTGGTAAAACCGCGAAAAAGCGTGGTTTAACGCGAAGTTCACATAAATCTCGAATGAAAATTATTTGACGTGTCAAGTACCCCTTTCTACAATGTGTCGCTTGACCGACCGTCCGCTTAACCACTCGGTGGTAAAAAATTCTGGCGGTGGGACGTCAAAGCAGGAACTGAGAGGTTAGTTGCGTATGAAAATGAAGAAATCGGAGCTCAAGCCCTATAAGGAAACTTTGCTGGCTTTACGTTCCCGCTTGCGAGGCGACGTTTCGACGCTCGCCGACGCTGCCTTGGCCAAATCCAGCGGTGGAATGGGCGGTAGCGTATCTGCTGTCCCGAGCCACATTGCCGACATCGGCAGCGACACCTTCGAACTCGACAACACCCTGCTGTTGATGTCGAACGAAGGCGAGACGCTGGAACAAGTTGAGTTGGCTCTTGAACGAATCGAAGAAGGCGTCTATGGTTCCTGTTTGGAGTGCGGCAAAGTCATTCCGAAACTCCGCCTGAACGCCATCCCTTACACTTCTTACTGTGTCAAGTGCGCCAGCCAAATCGAATCCGGTGACGTCTAGTTCACCGGTTAACATTGCAAAACCCCCTCAAGACGGCCGGGCTTGGTCCCGTGCCGTCTTGTTTTTTGCGCTGCTCCTCGGCGGACTGACCGCTGACTTGTTGACCAAGCGGTGGTCCTTCACCAACTACTTCGATCCCGAACTTGAGAAACTCCATTTCGCTCAAGAACGACACTACTGGATTCCTGAGATTTTTGGGATCCAGACTTCGACCAATGGCGGCGCCCTATTCGGCATGGGACAGGGGGGAAGCTTCTGGTTCGCCGCGCTCTCGATCGTCTTTCTCGGACTAATCATCACTTGGCTGTTTGCTTGGGGCGGTTATCGCGACCGCTGGCTGACCGCTGCCATGGGGCTGATCTCCGGCGGCATCCTCGGCAACTTTTACGACCGGGTCGGCTGGGGCTTCACGGCCGGCCATCCCGAAAACATTCGCTACCACGTCCGCGACTGGATTCTTTTTCGCCTTGAAGGCATACCCAATTTCGATCCTTGGCCCAACTTCAACCTCGCCGATTGCTTTCTGGTCGTCGGTGCCGGCTTACTTCTGATTCATGCCCTGTGGTTTTCTAAAACGCCAACTTCAGACTCCGCCGGAGACCAGCCATGAGCGATCACGACCTTCAACAGCGACTCGATCTGGCCAGAAAAATTGCCGTCTCGGCGGGAAACACCACGCTCAAATTTTTCCGCACGCCCGAACTCGGCGTCGAAATCAAATCCGATGGCTCGCCGCTGACCCAAGCTGACCAGCAGTGCGAGATTGCCCTTCGCGAAGCGATCACCACACATTTCCCCAACGACGGAATCGTCGGTGAGGAATACGGAATCACCAAAGGCAACTCGGGCTGGGACTGGATCCTCGACCCGATCGACGGCACCAAAGCATTTGTCGCTGGCGTGCCGCTTTACGGGACGATGGTCGCCGTTGCCCGAGACAATCGAGCTGATGTCGGCGTGCTCTTCTTCCCCGGACTGCAGCAAGGAATCTTCGCCGGCCGCGGACATGGGGCTTGGTACTTCGACCATCAAACCGAAGCCCGCCGTGCGTCTGTTTCCAAGCGAACGAAGCTGAGCCAATCCATTTTCGTGACCTCAGCCGTCGAGACTTTTAACAAGCGAAATGCCAAGCCGGTCTACGAGAAGATGGCTGACAGCGTCTTTTTCGCTCGCACCTGGGGCGATGCTTACGGTTACATGATGGTCGCTCTCGGCCAAGTCGATGTGCAAATCGATCCAATCCTGAAAATCTGGGACGCCGCCGCCGTTCAGCCAATCATCGAGGAAGCCGGGGGGCGTTTCAGCGATTGGAACGGCCGTCCGAAAATCGATTCGGGCGATTCTCTCGCCACCAACGGCTTGCTTCACGAAGAAGTCCTCCGCATCCTGGCGACGGCTCCGCCTTATCGGCATGAGTGAAGAAGAGAAGAGTGGAACCGCTAATCAG
This sequence comes from Planctomycetota bacterium, assembly GCA_046075445.1. Taxonomy (GTDB): domain Bacteria; phylum Planctomycetota; class Planctomycetia; order Pirellulales; family Pirellulaceae; genus BJ22. Next base: position 4,359 of record JBJTQD010000046.1, on the reverse strand, counting down.
CACTGATTGAGGAAACGATTAGGAAGAGGAGAGAGAACGACTGATAGGGTTCTCTTTAGTCGAGCAATAAAACGAAAAGGGGACGGCAAACGCCGTCCCCTTTTTATTTGGTGAGTGATTACTTTTGCCGAATGTTACTCTGGTGCGTTGACGACTTCGCCGCCTTGAACTGTCCCGAGCGCTCGCCAAACTGAAAGGTCGATGCTACCGACGACGCTGCGAGTCGAACCGTCGAGCATCGTGACGTTGACGAGGTTGCCTGAGTGGTAGCTACGGGCCGTGACGGCCGCGTAGGTCGGTTGAGTCAAACTCCGGCCTTCTTGTCGCGAGTTGAAATCGATGTTGTAGAGTTGGCCGTTGAAGTTGTAATTGACCTTGGTATTGGGCGTGAAACAAGTCGTCATCCCCTCATGGTGAACACGACCATCCGGCCACTCGGTGTGCCCAGTATTGTCTTGGAGATTCGGCCCGAGCTTGCGGTCGCTGGCGACCGGAGGAGCAATGCCGTCGAAGGCATTCGGGTTCGTCGGCGGGACCGGACCGGGGTCGGCAGTATTGCGAATGTAGGGAGTAAACATTTTTACTTCAGCCGCACAGAGCGTGTTCGAGGTGCCGTCGGGCACGACGCTGACACGGCTGTTGACGAAGAACGGACCGTCTGGCCGACGCGCTCGGGTTGGGTCGTAAACGAGCCAAGTCCCCATGTTGAAGCCGTACGTCTGCCCGTAAACATAAGGCCCAGCGGAATTGAGTCGCACCGTGTCATTGGTTTCATCGGGGCAGATGAAGAGCGGGATCCTCAATGTGGGCACACCGGTTGCCTGCTGAGCATCCCACGCGATCGAAAGGTCAACCATATCAAAGGCATTACCGCCCTCGATGTACGGCAGCAGGCGTCCATGAATCGACCAGGCTCCTTTATTGCCCGTGAAGACAGTCCCGGGAGCAATCTCGCAGCTCGGTGGCAAGTACCTCCGAGCCGCAAAAAAATTCTGCGTGGCCAGCCCACACTGTCGAAGGTTATTCAAGCAGGACGTGCGACGGGCTGCTTCCCGGACGCTCTGCACCGCTGGCAGCAGCATGCCGACAAGGATTCCAATGATGGCAATGACAACCAGCAATTCGATCAAAGTAAACGCCGACCGCTTGCTTGTTCGCCACAGGCTTTTAGGACTCGTGGAACCAGTAAAGACAAAATTCAAACTCATCTGCTCTTTTCTTCTAAAATACCAAGCCGTGATGCGATGCGGGCTCTAAGTCCATCCCACTTCGATGCCGACAAGTCAGCGTTACCATTCATTCTCTATAACAGCAAATTTCGGACCAGCCTTTACTCCATTACAATCACGAGAAATCAACAAATGGACAGTGACAAAAACCCGACAGCCTGTCGAAAAAAACGACACGACTTCCGGAACTAGCTGACCACGCGAACATGAATCAGATAACCTAAGACCTCAAGCTTAGTAAGTTGATTTCGCTTCCCCTGAAAGCAAACGAAGTGTCCCTTTTCCGCTCTCTCCGCAGCCAGATCTTTCTCCCGTTCGCGGGCTTGATCGTTGCGGCCATTTTGGGACTCGGCGTCTGGCTGGCGACACGGACTTTCAGCCAGCAAAAAACACAATTGGGTCTCCGTTTGGGTGGTCTGGTCCAAACCGTCGCCCTCTCGAAATTCCCCCTCAACCAAAGTGTCTGCGAACAGCTCAAAGGACTTACCGGGGCTGAGTTCGCACTTCGCGACAATCAGGGAGACCAAATTGCCAGTACCTTAAGCGGGGTAGCTCTCCCGGCCGGCCCGCAAGCCGTTTCACTCGGAGAAGACACAAGTCTGGCTTTCGATTTTGAAAAGGTCTGGCGGCTCGGAGAACGGGATTATTACTGGTCGAAAGTCAAACTTCCGTCGCGCACTGAACCGCCTATGGCGAGCGAACTGAATGTTCTCTTCCCCTCGAGCGACCTCGATCAATTGCGGCGCAGAGCACTCTGGCCCTCGGTGGGGATCGCCGGTGCGGCGAGCGCTCTGGCCATCTTGCTCGCTGCCGCGCTGGCCCAGCGAATCACCAAGCCCCTGAGCCAAGTCCGCAGCCAGATCTCGCGGCTGGCCGAGGGCGACATAACAACGCGACTCGGATTCGAACGCACGGATGAATTGGGGTTACTTGGCGCTGATGTTGATATTCTGGCTGACCGACTGACAAACTTTGAATCAACGATTCGCCGGATGGAGAGAATCCGGGCACTCGGGATGCTTAGCGGCGGACTGGTACACCAGTTGCGCAATTCCGCGACAGGGGCGCGGTTGGCGATCGACTTGCATCGGGAGTCATGTCCGCTGGGAGCAACCGACGAAAGCTTGGAAGTAGCCGGTCGTCAACTTCAATTAATGGACCGCTTTATTCAAAAATTCCTAAAGCTCGGTGAACGCAAGCAAGCAAGCGACGAGCAACTCGACCTTGCAGCCTTAATCGCCTCGACCATTTCGCTGGTCACGCCATTCGCCCGACACCACCAAGTGAAAATGGTTTTTCAGACTCCAACCGGTGAATTCCTGATCCGTGGCGACCGGGAATCAATGGAAGACCTACTGCTCAACCTTTGGCTCAACGCCATCGAAGCGGTCGCGACCAATCCGCTGGAGAGTGGCGACCGGACGGTCATTACCGAGTTGCATGAAGTCCAAGGTCAAATTTTGTTGAGCGTCCTCGACAATGGTCCCGGAGTTGATTCTTCTGTCGCCGGCGATTTGTTTGAACCGTTTGTCTCGGGCAAGCCGGACGGAGCCGGAATCGGCTTGGCGGTAGCTCGAGAAATCTGCGCAGCTCACGGGGGAACAATTCGCTGGGAGCGCCGCGATGGAATGACTTGTTTTTTTGTCGAGCTTCCCGCAGCCAAACCTTGAATTACGCCGCGGCGAAAGCAGCGGAACCAGACATGAAACGCGTTTTAATTGTTGATGATGAAGATTCGATTTGCTGGGGCCTGAAACGAGTCGCCCAGAGCCTTGGAGCGGAGGCTTGGAGCGCCAACTCAGTTGAGCAGGCACTGCAAACGAATTACGAATCCAAACCTGATGCTATCCTGCTCGATGTGCGATTGCCCGGTGAGGACGGCATCTCTGCGATGCATCGCTTTCGCGAACGATGGGAACAAGTCCCAATCATTGTGATGACGGCCTTCGGTGACTTGGAGACAGCGGTTAGGGCAGTCAAAAACGGCGCGTTCCAATATCTGGTCAAACCCTTCGATACCGAGACCGTACGGACATCGCTTGAGCAAGCATTTCAAGCCAACCCTTCGGTGTCCTCTACTGGTAGCGTATCTGAAAAGATCGCATCGCTGCCGAACCATGCCTTCATCGCGCACTCGGCCGTCATGCAGGAGGTCTTCAACAAAATTGCCCTGGCTGCAGATTCAGACGCCGCGGTCCTGCTGCAAGGTGAAAGCGGCACAGGCAAAGAACTTGCAGCACTGGCGATCCATCGCTTCAGCCGCCGCGCCGACAAGCCCCTCGTCGTCGTGAATGTCGCAGCCCTCAGTCCCGCTCTGGCTGAAAGCGAACTTTTCGGTCACGTCCGCGGCGCCTTCACGGGTGCTCAAGCCAATCGCGAAGGCTTGCTCGCCCAAGCCGATGGTGGCACCCTGTTTCTGGATGAAGTCGCCGAAATTCCACTTCCGCTTCAAGCCAAACTGCTGCGAGCCCTGGAACAAAAAGAGTACATCCCGGTCGGTTCCAATAAACCAGTGCGAAGCGATTTCCGGCTGATTGCCGCCACGCATCAGAACATGAGCAAACTGATCTCCTCGGGCGAATTCCGGGAAGACCTCTACTTCCGCTTATCCGCTTTTCCGATCGATTTGCCACCGCTTCGAGCGCGACCCGAAGACATCGAGCCCTTAGCGGAACATTTCCTTCGACGACTCACCGCCGCCGGACGCCAACCGCCCCAACTCAGTCCCGCCGCACTACAGGAACTACAGCAGCGGAATTGGCGGGGGAATGTACGCGAATTGCGAAACGTGCTGGAGCATGCCCTGATCGTTTCCCGCGGGCAAACGATCCAGCCAGAGCATCTTTCACGCGTCCAAACGGGAGCTCACGCTGGTACTCAACAGGCCAGCAGCCGCGACGAGCAGATTCGCAATCTGCTGCGCGAATGGACCCGCGAGTCGATGGATAATCCTGCCTGGGAAGGAATGCTCTACGAGAAATTGCTGGAGCTAGTCGAACAGCCTGTGTTCGAAGAACTGCTCGCCGCGCACGACAACCAAGTCCTCCCCGCAGCGCGCATTCTGGGACTGCATCGGACGACCCTCCGGAGAAAGATCGATCGGTTGACGGAGTAAACGGAAGAAGCGGAA
>JBJTQD010000045.1:0-1074 GCA_046075445.1 Planctomycetota bacterium | reverse complement strand
GATTTTCGTAGCCGTGGTGACCTATTATGTGATCAAAGGTCGGATACCCGAGATGCTGCTGGCGGGGTTCATGCCGATCGACTCGGCTTTTGCTAAAGCCACCTCGCTGTTTCTATCGGTTGCAATGTCTGTCTCCGCCGCGTTGATGGTGATCGGCATCGCGGACTTGGGCTGGGAAAAGTGGAAGCACTACCAGGAAATGCGGATGAGCATGCAGGATATCAAGGACGAGCGGAAAGAGGACGAAGGCGATCCGCTGGTCAAAGCTCGCATGAGACGTCTGGCTTCGGAATTGACCAAGCAGGCGGTCAGCCGCGAAGTTCCCAAGGCGTCCGTCGTCGTAACGAACCCGACCCACTTTGCCGTCGCCTTGAAATTTGAACAGGGTTCGATGGATGCTCCTAAGGTCGTGGCCAAGGGTGCCGACCATATGGCGAAAAAGATTATCGAAATCGCCAAATCAAACGGCGTGGCCGTCGTCGAGCGAAAGGCTGTCGCCCGCTTTCTCTACTTCAACGTCAAAGTCGGGAAATCGATTCCGTACGAGCTCTATATGGCCGTTGCTGAAATTATCAACTTCGTTAATCGCCAGAAGCGGGCTGGTTAAGAAGTTGGTAGAACTACAGGCCAGTTCAACACTTTTTTCGTGTTCAGATTGGCTGTGTCTATGGGAATTCTTCTTGCCATTTGCAGTTCGCTGCTCGGATTGGCTTGTTGGGTCGCCAGTGTTCTGGGACTGCCCGGCAATTGGGTGATCGTTCTGATCGCGGCGCTGCATGCTTGGCTCGTTCCGGTTGACTGGGCGTCGCATGTCGGCTGGTGGAGCGTGATCGCTCTGGCGCTATTGGCTGGGCTGGGGGAACTGCTTGAGTTCATCGCCGGTTCGGCCGGCGTCGGCCAATCTGGTGGTTCGCGCCGAGCCATGGTCTTGGCGCTGGTCGGATCGCTGCTTGGTGCGATAGTCGGATTTTTTGTCGGCTTGCCAATTCCGTTTTTCGGAGGGCTTGTTGCCTCGTTGTTATTTAGCGGACTAGGAGCTGGAGTAGGTGCGATTCTCGGACAGCGCTGGCTGGG
>JBJTQD010000044.1:0-2611 GCA_046075445.1 Planctomycetota bacterium | reverse complement strand
CCGCCCGATCGCCCACCGCCTCCTCCACCACCAGCTGACGGCGGCGGCGAGTAACGCATCTATTTGCCGACAACGCGTCTGCTTATCAAACCAACTGAGGAGTGGTTCAGTGCGGCTCAACTCGAGTCGCACTGAAACTTTGAATGCGGGAGTGTCTCCAGCGCGAGCCTCCCGCATTTTTCCAATTCATGCACCAATACCGGTAGGGTGGGTCGCAGCAGCGCGGTTCGCTCTAACCTCAAAACAGACGTCACCGCCGTGCGCACCCACCACAGCAGCGAAAGTCAACATCCCCCTCTTCTCGCCCCACACCGAAATCCCAAACAGACTGGTAGGGTGGGTCGCAGCGGCGCGGTTCGCTCTAGCCTCAAAACAGACTTCACCGCCGTGCGCACCCACCAGAGCAGCTAAAATTAACTCTCCCTTCTCCCTCCCCATGCCGAGACCCCAATCAGGAACCTAACTTGAGAGTTTTGGTTGTTGAAGACGAACCCGATTTGCGCCGCGCAGTGGTCCAGTCGCTGCTCGAGAGCGGTTACGCCGTTGATGATGCGGCCAACGGTCCAGACGGACTCTTTAAAGCGACGACTTGGGACTACGACGCGATCATTCTCGACCTGATGCTGCCGGGGCTGAGCGGCTTTGACCTGCTCCAGCAACTCCGCCGCGATCGCAAAACGCCAGTCTTAATTCTCAGCGCCCGCGACGGCGTCGATGACCGGATCAAGGGGCTCGACATTGGAGCTGACGACTATTTGGTCAAGCCATTCTCGATTCGCGAACTGCATGCCCGGCTCCGAGCGCTGATTCGGCGAGCTGCGGGACAAGCCCAATCGACGATCGAAATTGGTGGCATCGTGATCAATCTGGTGAATCAAACGGTCAGCCGCGATGGCCAGCCAGTGCAGTTGACCGCGCGGGAGTACTCACTTGTCGAGTTGCTCGCGCTGCATCGAGGCAAGCTTATCTCGCGAACTTTGATCTACGACCATATCTTCGGCGAAGATGATTCGTCGCTCTCGAATCTCGTCGACGTTCATGTGTCGAACATCCGCAAAAAGCTTGGCGTTGACTTCATCCAGACCCGGCGAGGTCAGGGGTATATCGTCGATGGTTAAGTCGCTTCGCTGGAAATTGCAGCTATGGCATGCCGTCATTTTGGTGCTAGCCATTCTTGGCTTCAGCGGCGTGCTCTATCTGCAGTTTCACCGCAGCCTCCTGCGCGAGGTCGACGCTGAGTTGCTCGCCGGTGCTCGAGCACTTGAGGGAACGCTGAAGCTCGCTCCCCGATTTGTGCTCGAATCCGGATTCCCCGAGGGACCGCTCGATCGCCCGCTGGGCCGCGGCCCAGTTCCCGGACGGGGTGGAGGGCCGCCAGAGTTTCGTCCTCCGGGTGAACGTAACTCCGCCGGCCGGAATCCCCCGGACCGACCACCACCGCCGATTGAAAATGAGGTCGGAAGGCCGTTGCCTCCTCCGCCAGATGGTCCGGGTAGACCGAGAGCCGAAGGTCCGCCACCCCAAGAGGATCGAGCAGGCCGGCCGCCCGGTGGGCCGCGCGGTCGACCCATGTCTCCCGAGCAATGGATGGAATTATTGACCCTGCCGCAGGGCCCTCCGCTCAACACCAACGAACCCCAACCGCCTGACCAGCCTCCCTCTCGCGCGCCCTTTGGCCGTCCCGTCTATTACTCGATCTATGCAGCCAACGGTTCCTTGATCAAAGCGAGCTCGGATGCCGTACCATCGGTCTCGTTCTCTCCGACTCGGCGCCCTCTGGAATACCGCAATCGCGACTTTCGCCGCGAACTCTTGCTCGCTGGTCCGGAAAAGTCGGTTGTCATCGTCGGTCAGGATGTCAGACCCCAGTTTCACCAATTGCAATGGCTCGCCACACAGCTCCTCGCGATTGGCTTGACAGTCCTGGCGATCGGTTTGCTCGGTGGTTGGTGGTTGGCCGGTCGAGCCATTCGCCCGATCGAGCAGATCAGCCAGAAGGCGAAAGGGATCGAAGCGAGTAAGCTCTCCGAGCGTTTCAACGTCGAGGCGACGGATGCGGAACTGCGCGAGATGGGCGAAGTCTTGAATTCGATGCTCGGCCGACTGGAGGCTGGATTTGACCAGCAAAGTCGCTTTACTTCCGACGCTTCGCATGAACTTCGCACGCCGCTGGCGGTACTCCTTTCGCACGCCGAACTCGCGCTCTCGCGTCAGCGTTCACCCGCTGAGTACCAAGCCGCCCTCCAAACGATTCAGCGCTCAGGCCAGCGGATGAAAGAGCTGGTCGAAGACCTGCTCGTCCTCGCCCGAGCCAATTCCGGACGCCTTGAGCTGCGCAAAGAACCGACTGATTTGAAACGACTCGCCGAGGAAGCGGCTCAGCTACTCAAACCCTTGGCTGACGCAGAAGGGGTACGACTAGAGGTCTCCGGTTCGCACGTCGAACAGTCGGTCGACCCGGCGCGACTCAACCAAGCTCTGGTGAACCTGATCGATAATGGAATCAAGTACAACCGCCCCGGAGGTACGGTCAGCGTCGAGGTCTCGAGTGACTCGGGCATTGCGACGATCCGAATTAAGGATACGGGTGAAGGAATTCCCGCCGAGAGCT
>JBJTQD010000043.1:0-2674 GCA_046075445.1 Planctomycetota bacterium | reverse complement strand
GCTCTCTCTCAGGCTTATCCCGGTACCGTATCAGTTGCGGCAAGCAATCAAGAAGTCCTGGATCGCAGCCACGTCATCACTCATAGGGATATCGCTACTCATAAAGACTTCGCTGCGGACTCCCAATCGGAGGCAAGGATTGTTTTTAGCTTCTGCCGACCGCGGTGCAGCCGCGAGAGGATCGTCCCGCGTGGAACTCCCAAGAGCTCGGCAACTTCTTCCGTTGACCAACCCTCCATGACGGTGAGGAGGATCGGTAAACGCTGGTCATCGTCGAGGCTGGCAATTGCAGTTTGGAGGCTATCCTTGAGCACGCGGTCCTCGGCGACCGTCACGGGCTCCACGCTGAGCAGCTCGTGACGATGCCGAGTTTCTTGAGAGAGCTGTTTGGTGAATTGATTGCGGAGGATACCCATCAGCCAATATCGAATTCGATCCGGCTGCTGAATCTGATGCAGGTTCTTCCAAGCGGCCAAAAAGGTCTCCTGTACCAACTCCTGAGCCAACTCGTGACTGCCACTCATCCGGTACGCGACGCGGTAGATCGAATCAGCGAACTGCTCGACCGCCGACTGAAAAAGTTCGCGTCGTGTTTGGTCCGTGTGCATGTCATCTGCTGGGCGGTGCTGGTTTGCAGTACCAGTACGGTTTGCTGGCAAACTGATTCCCAAAATCCCGAAACTAGGAAGAGATTAGCGGAAAAAGCCTAACGCGACCGAAGGAAAGATGAGGAGCCTCGAGTTTTTTCTTGCTTCGCTTGGGACAGCGAATTTTTTTAAAGTCTTCCGGAATTGCGAATCTTCTGGCTTCCGGGTTTTTGGTTTAGCCCGTAACTTGAGCCCCCAGCGGCAGGCTTTGCCGGAGGCGAGGCTGAATCGCGAGTTGAGCCTGCCGCAGCGCAACATGATGGGTTTTCCTGTCGCGGTGGGGTTTTAGCCCTGTTGCCGCCGCTGAACCGGGGCTGGCCCGAGGACCTGGCTGAGATGAGAGCCCCATCACGAATCCTTTTTCCGGTTAACGATGGTCGTTTTCCGCGGGATAGAGCTGATTGAGTTAACGAAAAGTAGTGAAAGCTTGAACGTTTCGTGCTGGCTCGCCTGATTTCGACTCGCGCGAAAACGTTCTTTTGGATTTCGTTGCAACGCTTTCGAAACTTTGAAAGAACTTTCGCTTCCAGCGATTCGTAAGTTTCAGATAACAGTCGGCTCCGAACGCCAACTCTTTGAGTTCGAGTTGTTCTCATGGCCTTTTGCTATCTTGTATTCGAACTTGGGAAATCGCATCACTCAACCGAACGCTCGATTCGTTGTTGAGTGAGTAGATTGGTGGACTCTCCGTTTCTCTCAACGAGCGGTGAGCAGGCGTCGCGCAGGTAGACATGTCGATCGTGGCTGGGAAAACACTCGCGGTGTTGCTCAGCATTAAAGAATGGCGTGCGAATTTGTGCAACGAGGTGGATGGAGCGTCGATCTGGATCGATGCAGACAGGGGCAATTGTCTTATTGATGCAGAGGAAATTTCTCATGAGAAAAACCACTTTAATCGCACTCTTCTCGACGGGCATGCTGTTTGGCCTGATTGGCTCGGCAGTCGCCCAGAGCGTGACCTACCTCCCATCGCCACCAAACAGTTGGACTTATCCTTCTGACATCAACAATAATGGCGAGGCGGTTGGTTACTCCTTCAGTATGTCTGATTTTCGCTCGCAAGCGGTTCGCTGGATGGATGGCGAACTGAGTCTCCTGGAAGGTTACGCCTCCACGTTCGCGGGTAGCATCAACGACATGGGTGAGATTGTCGGTTCTGGTTGGGATGATGCACAGTACGAAGTCCCTGTGATTTGGGTCAACGGCGTTCCCGAGGAATTGCCGACGCTTGGCTTTGGCGGCAGAGCAAACGACATCAATATTCAAGGTGATATTGTCGGTTTCGTGCGCACTTCCGAAGTAGGTGGCATCGAGCCGGCACTTTGGCGCGATGGAGAGTTGACGCTTCTGAACTCGCTGAGCGGCAACGGTGGTTTCGCTTCGACAATTGACGACACGGGAGTCATTTCAGGCGTGAGCTACGCTTCGGGCGGCGGAGACAATCTCTTTCTCCCCACGCAATGGGTCGAAGGTGTGGCCAGAGCCTTGCCGGTGACCTTTGGAACGAGCTACGCCGGGTCACTGGGCGTTAACCGAACCGGTGGCGGCCAAACCAGTGGCTACGTGATCGAAACGCGGACGCTGGACGATGGCCAACTCTTCACGATCGTGGTCGCCGTGGGCTGGAGTGGCGATACCTTTCGCGTTTTGCAGAAGCTGGATGACAATCAGTCGTCTTGGGCTTGCGACGTGAATGAATTCGGAGTCTATGCGGGCTACTCGCGTGATTCTATCGGAGCAGATGTACCCGTGTTGTGGACGAAAGACGGGCTCACTCGACTGCCGTTTGCTTCGGGCTTGACCGCGAGAGCGGTGGCCTTGAACGAGACGGGCTTGGTGATTGGTAACGACACAACCAGTTTTTCAGTGCCAGTGATTTGGGACCTGAACGCTGGTGCCGAGTTGAATATGCCCAACTATCGCGGAGCGCGCGACACTAATGTGCCGCTGACCGTACGAGTGATGGATGGCAATACGCCCATGGCCGGCAAGCAGGTCAAATTTGAGGTCGACGGGGTCGTCGTAGG